>CAUHBX010000010.1 GCA_959604475.1 uncultured Eubacteriales bacterium | reverse complement strand
TGAGTCCCGACAAGTGTTGCAAAGCCTGTAGCCTTTGTAAACATTGCTGCATACTCAGATGAAGAAAATACATTTTCGCTTACGAGAATCCATATTTTCCCGTTAAGCATTTTACTTTCATTTAAAGGCTTTACTTCATACGTATCTTTCAGCATAGCGTCCAGTTCCTTTAAATCATCCTGGTTCATCTTTGGGAGCTTGGGAAGGCTTGAAATATCATCCATTGCAGAAACCTCAATAAACTCTTCATTCAGACTTCCTGCTTTTGCCAGTTGATAAACGTCAGCGGAAAGAGTTTTATCTATATTAGGAGCAACAATCAAATCGTCAAAGTAGCTCATTCCACCGCCGCCGTTCATTGTAAAGTCAAATATTACGTTCTCGTAATCCTTTACCTGTTCATAAAAATCAAAAAGCAATTTCTTATCGTCCATATAGCAACCCATATCAAAGCTGTTTACAGCTATATATGCTGTCTTGCCTTCTTCAATTATCTTAGTCTGTACATTTTGATATACCTGTGAATTTATATTTCCTTCATCTTCTTCAGTTTTTTCATTCTCCTGTGCCTTGTAATATGCCTGAACCTTATCGTAAACAGGCCAGAATATATTACCCATACGATTATAGCTTTTTGCGGAAAGCTCATTTCCATATGCGTCCGCCAGCTTTTTCATCTGTCCCCAGTACTCTTGCGGAATACCGTCAAGGCTATTGTATGTTTCAACATACCAATCGTAATCAAAGGGTGCTATTGCAGACAAATGTCCCACCATATTGGCTTTGCGTGTAAAGTTCTCTATAATTGAATAAAACTCTGCCTCTGACTTACAGTTCTCGACTGACTTTCTGCTGTTTTTATACTCTTCATCCAAATCGACTCCGTACATTCTTTTCAGCGTTCCAAAATACGGATAGTTCTCCTTAAGACTTTTATACAGGTAATCGAAATCCTCCAGCATCTGCTTGTTTGTCAGCCCAAACCAGTTCACATTTTCTGTTTTGGCAAACTCTGAGAGTACCTTAGGTTCATCTGGTTCATAATTAATAAGGTTTTGCCCTTCGGTTTTTGTAAAGAAATAATAGAGGAAAAACTCCTCAGGCACATAAATATTTCCGTCTAGAACAACAGCCTCACAATTAAGCTTTGTTTCGTGTCCGCTTTCGCCCTGATACTCATTTTTACCGGCAAACGCAACGGCCTTTACTATTCCGCTGTCCACTACGGCGGCTCCCTCATTCTCGTACCACGTAACGGTATAGCCAAGCTTTTCTGCCGTTTCCCTCAGCGGCGTCATAATTGTACCGTGTTCAGTATAAGCCTGGTTTTCAAGGGTATATCCATTGACTTTTAACTCCGTCTTATCCGCACCAAATACAGTTGATGAGAATGCCAGTACGGCGGCTAAAGCTAAAGACACAGCGTTTTTAATTTTCATAATTACCTCTCCTTATTAAAGCCCTCCGGTAATACCGGAGGGCTATTTAATCAGTCTTTAACAGATGTTGCAAGTCCGTCTTCGTCAAATTTTACTGCTACTCCAGAAACACCGCTTCTATTTACAAGGTTTTTAAGGCTGTTTATATTTTCGGAGTCATAATCGGTTCCGTCAATATCTATTCTTGTGTCCTCATCAAATTTAAATCTAATCTGACCAATACCATCTACCGAAATTCCCATTTCTCCTCTTGGACGGGATTCATTGCTTACGGTCATATAGTCCAGCTCTCCGTCGGCTTCGGAAATATAGCCTTCAATCCTTGTAACCTCACTGTTTTTAACTGTAAGCTCTACACGGATTGTTACATCTCCTCCCTTAAATGCATGAACAAGGTCGTCAATATCGTCAATACTGTCGTCTCCCGCGCTTATATCAACCTTTACTTTGTTTGAAACGTCATATGTCTTGCCGCCGACTTTAATTTCATCTTTATCAACTGATTTAATGTCTCCAGTATAGCTCTTATCGTCGTCCTCTTTATAGTTGCTGGCTTCAGCTACAATCTTCTCAACGTCCTTGTTTTTATCCAATGTAAGCTCAACATCAATATATCTGCTGCCAGTTAAGCCATCAAATTTATTTACCAATGTCTCAATGCTAGTTGAACTTCCATTATATTTTACGCTAATGTCATCTGCAAGACTATACTTGTATGTTTTTGAACCTGATTCTATAGTTATCTGTCTATCATTTATATTCTTTATCTTTCCTTCTGTATTGCTTGAATATTTCTCCTCAACGGCTTCTACAATATATGCCTCCTGTGTAGATGAATTTAACTCAACCGTAACCTCCACAACAGCATCGCCCCTCATACGGTCAGAAAGCTGTCTGAGTGTGGCAGACCTTCCGTTCAGGGTTATCTTCGCATCTTCGGCAACTGTATAATATGTTTTATCGCCGTGCTTATCCTTAATGCCTATTTTATAATCTCCCGCGCTGATAAGCTCGCCCTTGTTCTTTATTGTTGATGAATACTGAGGCGTATTAACGTTATTAGCGTCTACCTCGACGTCCTTAGTAATCATAACCTTAGCGATTGCTGCGTCTGAATGATATATTGTGACCGAATCGCCGAGGCCAAGCCCTTTAGGCCCTACATTATTGCTGGCATTATTATAAACCGGCGTCGCACTTGTAAGTACAAATCCGGAAACTCCGTCAGGGGTCGTAAGTCTGAGAACCCATGTTCCGTTGGTTTCAAGAAGAGATACAACTGTTCCGGATGTCTGCGTATAGCCAGACTCAGGGTTTGAAACAACATTCTTTTTCATAAGGTCATAGGCCTTTGAGGCGAGAACAGCCACCTCAGCCCTTGTTATATTGGATTTAGGATTGAAATTGTTGTTGTTATCTCCGCTGACAATTCCAAGCTTATTAAGGAGTTCAACATAAGGCTTTGCTGCCGCAGTTATGCTGGAAGTATCATTAAATGCAAGCGATGTTCCTGTTGATATTGGATAGTTAAGAGCAAGCGCCCTTCCAAGAAATACAACCATATCCTCCCTTGTTATTTTTATATCGTTTCCGCCTTCTATAAACTTAGTGAGGTCGTAAGAGGATACAATTCCCTTTTCCATACAGAATGCTATGCCTCTTTTGGCCCAGTCTGCAACGCCCTCGTTGGTCATTTCCATTGTATATCTGTTTATACCAGCATCAGTAACGTCGCCTGCGAAATTCGATTTTAAAACTATGGAGTAAATCAGCTGAGCGGCTTCCGAATAAGTCATATTTTCGCTTCCCCTGAAAACACGCTGATTTTTGCTGTTATAATCTCCAACCATAAGGCCGCTTTCATATACGCTGTTTATGTAGCTTTCCGCCCATTTTAAATTACTGCCTATGTCAGAAAAAACAGCGCCGTAGCTTATAGTAGAAGCAGCTGTACAAATTGCTGCGGTAATAGCCGTAATGGCATATTTCTTCATCTTATCTCCCCCTATAGTGTTCTTTAAAAGCTCCGTCTAAACATGCTTATGTTCAGAATACGAGCATTATTTCCTGATTATGATTATATAACAGAAAATTGTATAATGCACTAAAAAAATATATTTTTAAGAAATAATTTAAACAAAATATGCAAAATAAGGCATTTAAACTCCAACATGTTGTTTAAATGCCTTATAACTATTGAATTTCCTTTTTCACTTCATTGAGAATTTCCATAAACTGTTCCCCGGTTATGGTTTCTTCTTCTATAAGAAAAAGTGATATTTTGTGCAGCGCCTTCATGTTGCCTTTTAATATGTCCGCAGCCTTCCTATGGCAGGACTTTATTATCTCAAGCGCCTCATTATCCGCCTTTGCACCTGTCTCATCAGAGCATATCATTGCCGTTCTGCCGTTAAGATACATATTAGTATCCTTTTCAAGCGCCATCATATCAAATTTTTCACTCATTCCGAATTTTGTAACCATAGACCTTGCTAGCTCAGTGGCACGTTCAATATCATTGGCAGCTCCCGTGGTTACCGTGCCGAAAATTAATTCCTCGGCGGCGCGTCCGGCAAGCAGGGTAACTATCTGCTCAGTTATCTCGTCCTTTGTCATGAGGTATCTTTCTTCTTCCGGCATCTGCATTGTATATCCCAGTGAGCCCATTGTTCTTGGCACTATAGTTATTTTTTGTACGGGCTGGGTATTTTTTTGCAGAGCGATAGCAAGGGCATGTCCAACCTCATGATAGGCCACAATCTTCTTTTCTTTATCGGTAAGTATTCTGTCCTTCTTTTCCTTGCCGGCAATTACAAGTTCAATTGCCTCCATCAGGTCGCTCTGGTTTACCTTTTCACGGCCTTCCCTTACTGCACGGAGCGCAGCCTCGTTTACCATATTTGCAAGGTCAGCTCCTGCACAGCCAGAGGTGCCCAAAGACACCTGCTTCAAATCTATATTTTCAACCGTTTTCACATTTTTAAGGTGAACCCTCAATATATCCTCTCTGCCCTTAAGGTCCGGCTTATCCACAACAACCCGCCTGTCAAATCTGCCTGGTCTTAAAAGCGCTTCATCCAGAACCTCAGGCCTGTTTGTAGCTCCAATTACTACTATTCCCTTCGTAACGTCAAATCCGTCCATTTCGCTTAAAAGCTGGTTTAATGTCTGTTCCCTCTCGTCGTTACCGCTGAATGAGTTTTCCCTGCTTTTACCTATTGCGTCAATCTCGTCAATAAATATTATACAAGGGGCATTGGATACTGCGTCTTTAAACAAATCCCTTACCCTAGACGCGCCGACTCCTACAAACATCTCTACAAAGCTTGAGCCGGACAGGGAATAAAACGGCACCTTTGCCTCTCCTGCAACAGCCTTGGCAAGCAGTGTTTTTCCTGTACCGGGAGGGCCTACAAGGAGGGCACCCCTTGGAAGCTTTGCCCCGATTTCAGTGTATTTTTCAGGCCTGTGCAGAAAATCCACAATTTCTGTCAGTGACTCCTTTGCCTCTTCCTCTCCAGCCACATCAGAAAACGTAATACCTGTTTCCTTTTCAACATACATTTTGGCATTGCTTTTTCCAAAGCCTCCGCTCATACGTTTCATAGCAAATCTTACAATAAACATTACGGCAACATAGAAGAACATAAGAGGCAGAACAAACTCGACTATGAATGAAACTATAGGATTTGTCGTATTCGGAGGAGCATCATATATTACGCCCTTTTCATCCAGCTTTTCAAGCAGGGCAGGATTATTGATGTAACCCGTATAATATTTGTTCTTTACTCCATACTTATTTTCCTCATCGTCCTTAAGGCTGAAGTTTATTATGGAGTTTTTAAACTCAACTTCCTCAACCTTACCTTCATCCAGCATTGTTATAAACTCGCTGTATTTAACCTCTTCAACAGAAGCCATAGACCTTCTGCTTATAAAATAATTCAATGTTAAAGTAAAAATAAGCGCTATTATCGCTAATATTAGAAGCGCCTTTTTATCTTTATTTTTCTTATTTCCGCCGTCAGGATTATTTTCTGGCATATCACCGCCCCTTTCTTACGGATTTTTCCGCTCTGTCTATTATAATATAAAATACGACAATTAAAAGAGGGCAAAATTTAAATATTTATTAAAAACACCCTGTATATCCATTCATATAACAGCCCTACTATAAACCAGAGAGGTGCATAATCCAGTCTTATAACACCCTGAACAGCGTATTGGCTGGCGCTGTAGTCCCACGGACAGGCAGAATATTTTCTCAAAATCATTCCCGAGGCGTACTCCGCAATAAAAATGCACAGCATATAGGTCACTCCTCTCATCGTCCACGGGAGCAGAGTAATCAGATTAATTATAGGCTCAAGAAAAACTCCCATACCGTATATGGGAAACATCCAAAGCGACGATTGTCCCCTGAGTGTTCTGTCACCCTTTCTGATACTGTTTATGCCTGTCCATAAAACTTCCAGTCCCCAGCCTAGAAAACCGTATAATATAAATCTTAATATCATACATTCAGTCTTCCCAGGCCGATAGTGAAATTATGTATTCTTGTTTATTACATTAACCAAAATTTCCGCCAGTGGTTCCATTGCGTTCATAGCCTCATCCTTCGTATTGGTCTGAGCGCCTACTTCAACCAAAAGTGATTTTGGAAGCATATTAAGGCTGTATCTGTATGCATTTAAGTAATTTCTTCTTACAAATCCGGGAAAAAGCTTATCTCCGGCGTATTTCATATTAAAGCTGAAAGCAAGATTTTGTTCAAGATTGGGGTTATCAAGCCCTGCAGTAGGGATAAGGTTTCCGTTATCATATACTCTGCATAATCCATTAAAAAACATAATCTGAGCCGTTTGCTTGCCGTTTACTTCCGTCACCAGCTTCTTTGTATCATCGCTTATTCCGTCCCTGTGCAGGTCAATAGCTATTTCTATTGACGGATTGTCGGCCAAAATCTTTTCTATTACAGGCTCCATTCTTTCGTAGGCTCCGGTCGTTGTCATCTTAGAGTCCACATAGTCAAAGCTCTCTGTGCAGTGCATAGTCTCAATTCCGTAATCGTTTTCAAGTATTTCTTTAAGGTGCTCTCCTACTCCCACAATTCCTTCCTCTTTTCCAAGAGTCATATTGCTGTCTGCAAAGCTCTCATGTGAATGGGTGTGGAAAATAAGTATTTTGGGACCGTCAGTTTCATTATTAAGGGAAAAATCCATATTAATGAATTTTTCCCCGTTTATCTCACCGTCCAGCAGGTCTGTGCGGGCATCGACTATGTATAAATTCTTTTTCAGATAATTAACATCCGAATAGTTTAATTTTTCATCTTCGCTCATCACAAAAAGAGTTCCCGGATCCACCTTGACGGGCTCCTTTTCCTGCTCGCCGCTTTCCAGTTCCTCCCCTTCCTTTGTCTGTGTTGTAACCCTTATTTCCTTTTCAGCCGCGTATATCTGGGTTATTGCGTTAAATGTCACTCTGCTTTTTGGCATAACCTCTGAAAGAGCCATGCTTTTTAGAAGCAGGCCGCTGTCCCATGATACGACCGATATTCCAAATATAGCGAGCACTGCAAGGCCGGCCATATTTTTTTTGAAAAACAGTCTGTAATTAAAGCTCCATCTCTGCAAACAATCTCCTCCTTAGTATGCGCTCAATTGAGCATTACCCTCAGAGGTAATATATTCACGAAACAAACTTTATATTTCAAAATATATTTGTACTTATTTAAATTTGTGCTATACTTGTATTTATCCAGCCCAAATATACGGGCAAAGAACAACGAAAGGACGAAACAAAATATGAAATTAGGAATAGTGGGCCTTCCCAATGTGGGAAAGAGCACCCTTTTTAATTCTATGACATCAGGAAAGGCCGAGGCCGCAAATTACCCATTCTGCACAATAGACCCCAACGTCGGTATAGTAACCGTGCCGGACGAGAGAGTTGATAATCTAGCAAAATTATATAGCTCAGCAAAAATCACTCCCGCAGTAATTGAATTTGTTGATATAGCCGGCCTGGTTAAGGGTGCAAGCAAGGGAGAAGGCCTTGGAAATAAATTTTTGTCGCATATAAGGGAAGTAGACGCTATAGTACATGTAGTAAGATGTTTTGAAGATGAAAATGTCGTTCATGTCGACGGAAGCGTCGGACCTGTAAGAGATATTGAAACAATTAATTTAGAGCTGATTTTTTCTGACCTGGAAATTTTGGAGAGAAGAATTTCAAAGACAGCCAAGGCGGCTCAGGGTGATAAAAGCCTAAAAAAAGAGCTTGTAATTCTTGAAAAGCTTAAAGAAGGGCTTGAAAATGGAAAGGTTGCCAGGCTTATAGAATTTGAGGACCCGGATGATAAGGAATTTGCTGACAGCCTTACGCTTCTCACAGCTAAACCAGTTCTTTACGCTGCCAACGTAAGTGAAGATGACCTTGCGGACGATGGTGCAAATAACGATTATGTTCAGCAGGTCAGAGAATATGCGTCTGCTGAAGGTTCGGAAGTATTTGTTCTTTGTGCAAAAATCGAGGAAGAGATTGCAGAGCTGGACGAAGATGAAAAGAAGGAGTTTCTCGCCGATATGGGTGTAGGCTCCAGCGGATTGGACAGGCTTATTGCGGCCAGCTATAAGCTATTAGGACTTATAAGCTATCTTACAGCAGGCCCTACGGAATCGAGGGCATGGACAATCACCAACGGTACAAAGGCACCGGGAGCCGCAGGGAAAATCCACAGCGATTTTGAAAGAGGCTTCATTCGTGCAGAGGTTGTAAGCTATGACGACCTGATGAGGCTTGGTTCCTACAACGCCGCTAAAGAGCAGGGGCTTGTTCGTTCTGAAGGAAAAGAATATGTTGTGAAAGACGGAGATGTAATTCTCTTTAGATTTAATGTATAATAAAAACGGCTTTGATTAAAATCAAAGCCGTTTTTATTATACCGTTGACACATCGCACTGGGCGTCCTCATAGAACGTTACCTGAACAGTAGATTTCATATTAAATCCGTTATATTCCGTTGTGTTTGACTTATCGTCAACAACACATATATCGTAAGAAGCCTCAGGGTCAATATTATTTACTGTTATTTTTACTTTAGTCCCATTTTCTATTGGCGCCGAAATAAGATTGGCACCCCAGTCCCCGGCTCCTGAAAGCGCAACATAAATATCTGTTATAGCCGTACCCGTTGAATTGGCAGCATAAAACTGATTGTCTGATAATTCGGATATTTCCGATTGTGTTATTGCAGTAATATCTGTATTTTCTTCATTGTCGTTATCAGATTGAACCGTATCTTTATCATCCGCCGCTTCATCAGGTGAGCTGCCGCATCCTGAAAATGAAAATACCATCGCCGAAGCAATAATAAGTGCCAGAATTTTTTTCTTCATCAGTATCGTTCCCTCCGCTCTCTGTTTTTAACCTCGCTATTATACTAAATGCATATTGAAAAGTCAATGTAAGCCACTCTATTTTAACCTTCTCTTAAGGATATAATATCCAATAAGTTTAAAAAATACGCCGTCAGTTAAGACGGCGCAGCGAAAACTCATTTCTTTACAATCTTTTTATTGTTTCTGGTCATTTCATAGTCTGGCAAAAGATTTTTCTTAAACATAACATCTAGATTTTTGAGTATGTCTATCTCGGGCATACCAATCTCATCCGCAAGCATAGGCACCATATAAACGCCCTCATGCTCCACCTGAAAAATTATCTTTCTATATATCTTAGCCTTTTTATAGGCCTCATATCCCATTCTGGCAAATACAACCCCACCTATACCATACATAGCACAGAATGCCATATATGAGTCACCAAGTGTATATGCAATAATAATAGCCCCTATCATAAAGATACCGCCGGTGACCATGGATATTGTACCTAGGTTTAAGCACGTCTTCCTGTCATACTGTCCCCTTCTCCAAATAAGCATTGCGCCTAAAGGCCATAAAAACGCTGTCACAATCACGATAAATACCCAGCTGCAGTAAAACGGCACCCTAGACTTGTTGTTAATTTCATTCATAATCGTTACTCCTCTTCCCTCTTTCGTTTTGTCCGCTACGCTTATACCCTGCGCCATTTCATTGCAACTATGTCCTGCCCTGAAACAGCCTGATACAGGCGTTCCCCAAAATCGCGGCTCTTTATATCCTTTCTGTCCATCACTATTATACCAAATTCCTCTGCTTTTTTAAAGGTTCCCGTCTGTTTTATTTTATCATCTCCTGATGTTACTATAACTCCTTTTGAAAACCATCCTCCAAGCCTCTTTTTTTGGATATATAATTCATTTATATCCGGCGTAGATATGCTTCTGAGCTTGCAGGAGATGAAAACAGGTATCGAATTTTCCATTATTATTACGTCTATTTCATTTCCCGCAGTATAAACGTTATCGTATGCGTCCCAGTCAATCATTGTTCCAAGCTTAACGTCAGAAAACCTATTCAGCTTTTTAGCACTGATAAACACAAACATTTCCAGCCATAACCCATAGGTTGTCATATACGTTCTGGCTTCTGGATAGCAGTAAGAAAAGCTGATTTTATTATTTGTCATGCACAGATTTTTAATAAACCCGTTTCTCTCGAACATCTCCATCATCTTACGGTCCGGCTTATAATATTTTCCATCCTTATGAAGAAATGGTATATTTGCCGTCATCTGCAGGCCATATTCACTGGAGGCATTTGCAGCCTGAATATAGCCGCATGTAAAGCTCCATGCCCTTAGGTTTCTGAATATATAGAAGCACATGTCCAATATTGCATCATAGTTTTTTTCATCCGGGTCCTTGTGTGACTCCCCTACAAAAGCGGCGCCCTTAGCATCTATGAAATCCTCAAGGGTAAGGGTCGCCGTATCAATTACAAATCCCGGATTTTCTATATCTCTGATTTTTCCTGAAGCAATGTCCGTATGGTACATCGTTATGTTTTTCTCCGCTCCGGCCTTATGTCCCGCTATCATCATAAGCTCGCTGCCTCCGGTCATTTCCATAGCTCCGACCCCATACTTATCAATGGCAAAGCAGGTTTTTTCATAAATATCCTGCATATTATTTATATCCACCGGAACCTTTTCAAGCTGAATATGAGGTATATGCTTTATAAAGCATTTTTTAAGAGCGGCAAAATATTTGCCGTCTTTTATGGCGCTGTCAT
Organism: uncultured Eubacteriales bacterium; assembly: GCA_959604475.1. Classification (GTDB taxonomy): domain Bacteria; phylum Bacillota; class Clostridia; order Lachnospirales; family Anaerotignaceae; genus Metalachnospira. The sequence goes on along the minus strand of CAUHBX010000010.1, from coordinate 1,455 downwards.
AAATATATACAACCCTTTCCGGCTTTAATGTAAGAACCGCCAATATGTTTTTAATTGTGTCCTTGTCGAAATATTCAATTAGCGTCATAATATATCACTGTTACTCCTCAACAACTGTTTTTTCTTCAAATGTAACCTTCGTCTCACCATCGTCTTTTTTTCCGAAGGCTGAACCAAAATTAAGCTTTGCTGCAATACCCGGAGCCATATCAATAAGCTTGCTAACAGCATCCTGGTTTTTAATATTTACAAGCTGTACGCTTCCGTTTGCGATTGCCAGAACGGCACTTGGCATAATTTTAGCACCAAGCGCTCCTCCCCCGCCTCCGTTAGAGCCTCCGCCTGCGCCAACTCCCACAGAAACATCAACAAGTGGTATTAAAGTAACCTCCCCAACCTGGACAGGGTCTCCCACTACAGTTTTAGAAGAAACGAAGTCCTCCATTTTATCCATTAAAATTTCAAGATTATTTCCAAGTTCACTTGCCATTTTTATCACCCTTTATCAATAGTTTTATTATTTTTCTTACTGGTTTTACAGCTATAAACCTTAATATATAAAACAGCATAAAACCGGGAACAATATGTCCCTTAATGCCGGTTTCCCCCTCAATAATTTCCTTTTCAAAGGAGGCCCTGATTTCAATTTTTTTATTTAGAATCCCATTCATTGCCCATGCTGCGCCGACTGCCTGTCCTGTTAATGAAGGGTCGGAAAACCCAACTGTACCTTTTAAATAAAAATCCTTTGGCTTTACTCCTCTGAGTATAGATTTCATAAGTCTTATTATTGCGTTAAAGAGCTGTTTTCTTTCCTCCTTAGGCATATTTTTAAAGTAGTTGAAATCAAGCCTTTCGCTCTCTTTCTCTTCTGATTTTCCTTCTTCAGGTTTGTCCTCATTCTCTGACAGCTTTATATGCTTTACTTCAACATCTGAATGATTTTTTTCTTCATCAGTCCGCTTAACATCAGCAAATTTTATCTTTCTAACCTCAGGCTCCCTCTCAGCCGCTTCAGCAGATTCCCAGCTTTCGGGTCCTGACGCAGTTTTAAACTCAGTTTTTCTTTGCGGTATCTGCTCTTTTACCGGTTCCGTTTTTTTAACAGCCTGTTCGTTACCTGCACCTTTGTCCTGTTGAGAAGGATTTGTTTCAGCATCTTTTTCATCAGTCTCCACATTTTCGGGTTCAGAATCTTCATCATTTTCTTTTCGATTAAGCAGTCTGCCAAATATCTTTATCTGTGAGTCGATATCCCCGTCATCATAGCCAAGCCTTATACTGAAAAGCCCGAAAAGCAGCTTTATTTTAGCATAAGCTCTTATTTTGTCATATTTCTCTCCATTAATCTCGTAATATACAGGACATATGAGAAATACAAGGGCCAAAATAAGGATAGCAGCCAATATCCACAGGATAGCTACACCTATTATCTTAAGTATTTTAATTACGGCT
>CAUHBX010000009.1 GCA_959604475.1 uncultured Eubacteriales bacterium | reverse complement strand
CATTTCAGGAAAGTCGATTTTTTTCATTATAAAAGCCTCCAAAATTTTATATTAGCAGAAATTACACTTTCTTGCCATTGACATATCGTTAAAGCCAAGCGCCTCAGCCTTTGACATCTTGCCGTTTGCCACCTCCATTAAGAGCTGGAACAGCTTTTCTCCTGTATCCGCAATTGATGCCTTTCCTGCAACAATTGCGCTTGCGTCAAAATCAAGGTTATCGCTCATAAGGCCGTATGTTTCAGAATTTCCCGTAATTTTAATTACAGGCACTATGCCGTTTCCGGTTGGTGTGCCGCGTCCGGTAGTAAACACAACAATCTGCGCTCCGCCCGCAACCATGGCTGCGATTGAGGCGATATCCTGTCCCGGAGTATCCATAACGACAAGCCCCTTTTTATCAACCTGTTCGCCGTAGCCGTAAACCTCACTGATTGTGGAATAGCCGGCCTTGTTTATACAGCCGAGCGATTTTTCCTCTATAGTTGTAAGTCCGCCCTCCTTATTCCCCGGCGAGGGGTTGCCGTCTCTAATATTCTCGCCTGCCAGAGCAAAGTGGTCTTCGTTGTTCTTAATCATTGCCAGAAGGTCCTTTGCAACCCTCTCATCGGCGCATCTTGCCGCAAGAATATCTTCTGTACCCATAAGCTCTGTTGTTTCAGACAAAATACTTGTGGCGCCCATCGAAACAAGCTTGTCGCTTACATAGCCCAGCGTCGGGTTTGCTGCAAGCCCGCTTGTCGGGTCGCTTCCGCCGCATTCGGTAGCCAAAATAAGCTCAGAAATATCGGCCTCTTCCCTTTCGCATAAAGAAGCGTCCATACTCATCTGCATTGCGTATTTAACGCCAAGCTCAACTGCCTTAATCGTACCGCCCACATCTCTTATAACAATGCTTTCAAGGGGTTTGTTTGTAAGTTCCTTTATTCTTTCCACAAGCAGATGTGCCTGAACGCCCTCGCAGCTGTTGCCGACAACAACCGTTCCGTATACGTTTGGATTAGCCGCAAAGCCTGAAAGCACTTTAAAAGTCATTTCAAGGTCTGCAGCCGATACAGCGCAGCCTCCCTGGTTGGGTATGTAAACCGCGCCGGGCACCTGGCTGGCAATGAATCTAGCGGTTTCACTGGCGCACAATGAACATGGAAGGACTAGCACATGGTTTCTTATTCCTATTTTTCCGTCCGGTCTCCTATATCCTTTAAATTTCATCTGAATTCCTCCAATCATTTCATCATACTGTCAAGGTTCCATGTATGTACATGTTCGCCCTGACTTATGTCCTCAAGGGCGTATCCTATTTTGCAGCCGTATTTTATTACCGCCTCGCCCTTTTTTATGTCTCTGAGAGCCGCTTTATGATAGATAGGTATATCAGTTGAGGCCGTTATACTCTTTTCTTCCCCGTCAAAATTATAAATTATGCTCTCTCCCGCCTTTATCGGCGCAATTACCGTCAATACGGTATCGTCTCCTTTTATTACTAGACTGTTATACATAGTTTTCCTCCTTTATAGTAATAGCTCCGCCAAATTAATCCACAGTCTGTTGCTTTCCTCTATTGCTCCGGCCACAATGCTTCTGTCTCTTTCCAGTATAGGCTTCATCAGCATTTCATGGCTTTTTATGGACAGCTCAGGTATCTCGCTCTGCCCCTTATAAGTTTGTATAAGGTACGGCCTGAAATAATTCATCGCAAAAACATATATTCTCTCCATAAAACCGTTATGCGTCGCCATTCCAAGCAGATGATGGAACTCCAAATCCCTTTCCAGCTTTATCTCTTCGGTATTTTCACCCTCAGCCGGCAGTTTTTTAAACAGCTCAATATTTTCACGCATTTTCGCTATATCTTCACTTGTCGCATTATCCACAGCAAGATACAGCACCTCCCTCTCAATTGAGGAACGGAAATCTATTATTTCCTTCTTGGAGGGGTTCATCAGCAGAAAGCTGAACATAACAGGCTCCATGCTTGAAAAGCTGTTGGGCTCCCTGATAAACGTACCGTTTCCTCTTTGTATGTCTATAACTCCGAAGGCTGAAAGTATTTTCATGGCTTCCCTGACGGAGCCGCGGCTTACTGACAGCATTTCGGAAATCTCCGTCTCGTTTGGAATACGGTCACCCGGCTTCAGCTCCTTTTTTTCCAGCTGGTTTTTAAATGTCTTTATGACAAAATCAACAGCGGATTCCGTATTTTTTCCTTTTATGTTATTAAAGGGCATAACATGCCTCCTTTATTCCATGCCAAACGCTCTTTTTAATGCGGCGTACATGAGCCCATAGGCCATTTTTGCGTAATGGGATTCGGGAACAGCAATCTCAAAGCTGTGATAGCAGCCCGGGAATATATGATATTCAACAGGAACGCCTGCCCTAATCAGCCTATTCCAGTACTCTACGTTTTCATCAAGCAGCGGGTCAACCGTTCCTATAAACGAGAATACGGGCGGCAGTCCGCTCAAATCCTCCGCAAGTATAGGCGAATCATAGCAGGTTACCTCCCTGCCTTCCTCAAGATATTCCCTCCAGCCTATTTTGCTGTAATCGTAGCACCATACCTTTCTGCTGGTAACGGCCTTTTGAGAATATGTATCCGCCCTGTAGTCAAGCATGGCGTACATAGGTATCTGCAAAACGGGCTTAGGACCCTTTCTGTCCCTTGTCATCAGCGCCAATGCCGCTGTAATCCCTCCGCCCGCGGAGAGTCCGGTAATTGCTATTTTAGAGCTGTCAACGCCGATTGATTCACCGTTTTTATCCAGCCATACAAGCGCCGCATAGGCGTCCTCTATAGGGGCGGGAGCCTTGTATTCAGGTGACAGGCGGTATTCAACAGAAACAACAACTATTCCGACATTTTTAACAAATCGAAGGCACATGTCGTTCTGCCTTAAAACGCTTCCAAATAAAAAGCCGCCGCCGTGGAAAAACATGGCGCATGGAAGAAGCCCCTCCCCCCTTTGGGCGGGCTCATAGATTCTCAGCTTAACAGGCGGCGCTCCTACGGGGCCGTCAATCATTTTCTCATAGACACGAACGGCCGCGTCGTCCTTTACATTTCGTTTTTCCATTTCATATGAAGACTGTTTAAAAGCCTCCAGATGCTCAAGGTCAAAGCCCGGTGAAGCGTCGTAGTTAGCAAGAAGCTCTTTGTCAATTAGCGTCCTCATGATTTTTTCGTCCAAAACAGCCACCTCCATGTACTTTTATAAAAACATCATACGTTTGATGTTTTTATTTTAAACCAGAAATGCTTATTTTGTCACTATGAAATTTAAACAAAAATCCGGCCTTCGTTTATACAGTTTATACGAAATAAATCTTCTGTAGTTAGATAAAAGCCTCTTGCTTAAAAAATGGTATAAAAAACGGACGTAAATTTAGTCACGTCCGTTTTTATTATTCTTCGGGTACAAAATAGATAAGGCCGTAAGCCCCGACGCCTACATGTGCGCCGATTGTTGGTCCAATATTTGTCAATAGGCTGTTATCGGTATTATATCCAAGCTCTTTAAGCCTTTCCATAAATTCCGTACAGCTTCCTCTGTCATAGGAATATACAAAGCTTAGAGGAATACTGCTGTCGACCCCTGTTTTTTCCGGGTATTTTATAAGCTTTTTAAGCATGTTTTTCCTGCCCATGCATTTTTCAGCCAATGTAACGGCTCCCTCAGGGGTTAGCTTTATAATCGGCTTAATATTGGCGATGGTACCTATACCTGCCGCTGCCTTTGACAGCCGCCCTCCCTTACAGAGGTATTCCAGGGTATCAAGCCCGGCAACCAGTCTCGCTCTGTCCCTGAGCTTTTTAATTTCTGCGGCAATTTCCACTGCCGGACAGCCCTTGTCCCTTAATGAAGCCGCGTAAATGGCAAGTACCTTTTCACCTCCGGTTGCAAGGCGGCTGTCAATAATATAAATATCATCATAATCTGCCATACTTTTTGCCACCATAGCGCTCTGTACCGTTCCGCTTAACGCCTGCGAAATTAGTATGCATATAACCGAATCGCCGGCGGCCTTAGCCTCCTCAAATATGCTCAGGAATGTCTCCGGAGATGGCTGCGAGGTTTTAGGAAACTCCTTCTCACTTTTCAAAAGCTCGTAAAATCTGTCTTTATCCAGGTCCACTCCGTCAAGATAGCTGATGTGGCCAAAGCTGACCGAAAGCGGAACGCTGACAACAGAATACTTCTCCAATTCCTCCTTCTCCATATCCGCAGCGGAATCCGTTACAATCCTTATCATATTTTTCTCCTCTCAATATTACATTAATCTTCGTAATTCTTCTGATATGTCCTTAACTGCATCGGCCGTCCTTTCAGTACGCTTACTTCCGATTTTATCAACCAGGCTGTCTATCATAAGCATAATTTCCTCATGCTCCTTATTGTATTCTTCAAGCCCCTTCTGGCTTAGCTCGATATAAACAAACCTTTTGTCCTGGTTTGAACGTATTCTTTCAATGTAGCCCTTCTCCTCCATAGAGTTAAGCACCTTGTTCATCTGGCTTTTAAACAGCCTCATTTTATCACACAGGTCTGTCGCCGTAAGCCGTTCCCCTGGATTTTCCTCCATCTGATGCCTTAAAAGGTTACAGACGAAAATTTCATTAAATGTCATTGCGGATACAACGCGCCTGTTCCACACAGTGGATGATAAGCTTAGCCAAGCGTCAAGCAGTTTTTCACTTATTACCCTTTTTTCATCCATAGGGGCCTCCTGATTATTAGTTAATTTTTTTAACAGTTAATATTATTAATTATATTGAGGGAGTTTATATTTGTCAATAGCATGCTATATGCATATTATTCATCCAGCTTTGCTATATCCTTGGCGAGCTTTTTCTTCTGCTCCATATTGCTCTGCCTGGATATCATAACCCTTTGTGCCTGCGGGGAGCCCGCCCCGTGCATTGACTCCGTAAGGTAGCCGACAGCCGCTGAGCCGAGCGTCATATTTTCAATAAGCCTCATTATCTTAAGCCTGTATTCAGTCGGAACGTCCGCCACGCCTTTGAAATACTTGTCTATATAAGACCCGACCTTTTCATCCCTTAAATCCTTTTCAGAAGGCGCCGTTACCATAAGCCCTCCTGCAATATCCTGCGCAAGCCTTGAAATTTCATAGGGGAAGCGCGTTACGTTCTGCTTGCATACATTGGCCAGAAGCAGGTCTATCATGTATCCGCCGGAAGCAGTTTTGCAGCCCTCGGCTGAACAGGCTATACCGCACGAATACAGCGTTTCATTTAAATGAACCATTTCTATCAGCTTATCCTTTACATGCGAAGCCCTGTCGGCGCCGTTATACTCCGCGGCAATGGCCGACGCCCCTATAAGCACATCCCCCACGCCTACCTTACAGCCGCCGTAGCTCTGCCTGTGGAAGCCAGCGAACCTTTCTACAAGCATCCCTGCAAACTCAGTCTCACCGTTTAAGAAAATCCTGTCGTTTGGAACAAACACATTGTCAAATACAACAAGCGCCTCTACTCCCCCGTATGTGCTGTTGCCCACATCCATTTGGGAGCCCTCCAGCTTCCTTGTGTCACAGGACTGGCGCCCTATTATCATAATTATTCCTTCCGTATCAGTAGGCACTGAAAAGGATATTGCATAGTCCCTGTCGGCCGGGCCCATAGCGCAGGTAGGCATTACAAGCACCTCGTGTGAGTTGCATATGCCAGTCTGGTGCACCTTCGCACCTTTAACGACAACGCCGTCAGGCCTTCTTTCGACTACATGAAGGTAAAGGTCCGGGTCTGCCTGCTTTGACGGCGAAAGCGAGCGGTTTCCCTTAGGGTCGGTCATTGCCCCGTCAACGGTCAGGTCTGCTTGCTGGACATATGTAAGGAACCTTTTAAAATTCTCAAAATATGAAGTTCCGTATTTATTATCAACTTCGTAGGTTGTGGAGTAAACCGCATTAAACGCATCAAGCCCCACGCACCTTTGAAAGCATGAAGCCGTTTTGCTTCCGCACAGCCTCTGCATCTTTACCTTTTTAATAAGGTCGTCAGAACTTTGGTGTATATGTGTAAAACGGTTTATTTTTTCCCCTGTCAGATGTGATACTGCTGTCATCAAGTCCTCATGCTCCGGGTCTTCAGCCAAATCATAGGTGGCCTTAACCGAATTAAGCGACGGCCGCAGTATCGGGCTGCTCTCCGAATTTTCTATTTTTTCTCCGAACATATAGATATTAAGCTTCAACTTTCTCATGCTTTCAAGGTACTGCTCGCCTGTCATCATAATTATCATCCTTTCAGTAAAACGTTTTTGATTTGTATAAAATCCAGTACAATTTAAATATACAATAAAATATATGGTATGAAAAGAAAAAATAAATTTAACCAAAGGTAAAAATATGGTATAGTTATATAGAATAACATTATACATTCTCGGAGGCAGTATGCTGGACAAGCCTATTCTCGAGTATGCCTGTATCACTCGTTAGGGTTTAATCTTATTATGAATGAAACAATTGAACAATCCGGCGGAGGATACCATGCGAATGAAAATTATGAAGCGCTTGAAGTACTTAAGGAAGTTATATCACCCCAATTATACGGTGAACTTATAAAAACAATTATTTAGGAGGAATTACCTATGGCAAGAAACGTTATACTTGATGTTGACACAGGCTCTGATGACGCCTGCGCCATAATTCTGGCTGCTTTATCGCCGGAAATTAATCTTCTGGGAGTATGTGCTGTAAACGGAAACCGCCCCCTGGAGGACACCCTTACAAATACACTTAAGATAGTCGAGCTTTTAGGAATGCAGGATAAAATTCCGGTTGTAAAGGGAGCTGCGGAGCCACTCGTACATGAGCTGCTGCCCGGAAGGACAAAAAATCCGAAAACCCCGGAAATCCAGTTTGACGAAAACGGCGAGGAAGTGTGTTATCATCCTAAAAAATTTAATCTTCCCGAGCCTGTGACAAAACCGGTTCCCGAAAACTTCGTTACATGGTACATAAACACAATTAAAAACAGCCCAGAAAAGGTTACCCTAGTACCCGTAGGCCCCCTTACAAATATAGCTATCCTTCTCCGTGCGGAGCCTTCAATTGTAGACAATATTGAGGAAATCGTAATCATGGGAGGCGGCCATATTCAGAGAAATTCGACCGCTGCGGCTGAATTTAATATCTGGAAGGACCCTGAGGCAGCAGAAATAGTTATGAACTGCGGTGCGAAAATAACACTTGTACCCCTTGACGCAACGCACGCGGCCTCAACAAAGCTCAGCGAAGTACAGCAGTATAAGGACCTGAATACCCCGGTCGGAGATATGATGGCGGAGCTTATTGAAATCAGGACAAGGGCCTACAATATTCTTCAGCCCCTTCACGAGCCAGACCTGTGCCCCATACATGACGCCCTTTGCGTAGCGTACATCATTGACCCCAGCGTGCTTAAGGATGTGCTTTACACGAGAGTGGATGTTGATATAAGCGGCGGCTTTGCCGACGGCATGACAATAGTTGACACCCGCCATTTCCATAACATGCCTGATAACTGCCATGTCGCGTTGAATGCTGACAGGGATTTGTTTAATAAAATTCTTTTTGAAAGGGTTGCTTCATTTAAATAATTAAAAAGGCCGGAAATTTATCCGGCCTTTACTTATTCCATTGCAAGCTTTGCCGCCCTTTCGGCGTGTATCAGTGTAGTATCGAAAACAGGGATATCCACATCCTCCTGCTTTATTAGAAGCCCTATTTCAGTACAGCCCAAAATAACAGACTCTGCGCCCTTTTCTTTCAACCCTCTTATGATACCCAGGTATGCAGCCTTTGACTGTTCCAAGACTTTCCCAAGGCACAGCTCGTTATAAATTATATCGTTAACCCTATCGACATCGTCGGGGATAATTACGTCTATACCAGCCTCTATCAGCTTATTTTTATAAAAATCCTGCGTCATTGTGTACTTAGTTCCAAGGAGGGCTGCCTTTTTAATTCCCCTTTCCTTCAGGCTGTCTGAGGTCGCTTCCGCGATATGCACAATTGGAATTGAAATCCCCCTGCCTATTTCACCGGCTACCTTATGCATTGTATTTGTGCATATAACTATGAAGTCAGCGCCTCCATCCTCCAATGACTTTGCCGCCCCGCTTAAAATCTCCGCGCTTCTTGCCCAGTCTCCTTCTGCCTGGCATTTCTCAATTTCCGCAAAGTCCACACTGTACAGCAGTATCTTTGCCGAATGCAGGCCTCCCATTTCCCTTTTCACAGCCTCATTTATAATCCGATAGTATGTAACCGTGCTTTCCCAGCTCATTCCGCCCAGAAGCCCTATTGTTTTCAATTCTTTTTCCTCCCTGTTCCGTTTTTACCATAGTAGCACAGAGGTTATTCTTTTACAAGAAGTGCCTATCCCCCATAAGTAAAACTCTAAACTTGTTTACCGGCTCCAGCCGTGGTATTATAAAATTAGTTCTTATATCAGGATTTATTTGGGAATAATGTTTTATATAAAACTAATAAGGAGAATTTGAATGAGCGAAAAAAATATAACTGTAATCGGCCACAAAAACCCGGATACAGACTCCATTTGCTCTGCCGTTGCCTATGCAGCGCTTAAAGCAGCCCTTGACCCGTCGGCGTCCTACAGCGCAGGCCGCGCCGGGCAGATAAATCAGGAAACCCAGTATGTGCTGGACTATTTCAATGTTGACGCTCCGGCCTATATACCGGATGTAAAAACACGCATAAGCGATATAGAAATACGAAACGCGCCTGGAATCAGCAGGGAAACCTCCCTTAAAAAGGCCTGGGAAAAGATGAAGGGCTCAAATGCGGTAACCCTGCCTGTAACAGACAACGGCCTGCTTGAGGGTATTATAACAATAAAGGATATTGTAACCGCATATATGGAGATTTACGACCAGGAAATACTTGCAGACGCAAAAACACCCTACTCCAACCTTATTGAGACCCTTGACGGCGAGCTGTTAATCGGAGACCCCGAAAGTATTATAAGCCGCGGCAGAATACTTGTCGGCGCGGGAAACCCTGAAATCATGGAGGAGTATATTGAGCCCGGTGATATTATTATTCTCAGCAACCGAAGCGACGCACAGCTATGCTCCATAGAAATGGGCGCCCAGTGCCTCATTGTGTGCAACGGAACCCCGATACCGGAAACAATAAAATCACTGTCAAAAAGCAGCGGCTGCAGCATAATATCAACAAAATTTGACTCCTATTCCGTAGCCAGGCTGATTAACCAAAGCGCTCCGGTCGGCCATTTTATGAAAACAGACGGAGTTGTGACCTTCCGTGAGGACGCCTATATAGACGACGTTAAAAAAGTAATGGCCGAAAAGAGATACCGTGACTTTCCGGTGCTTGACATGGATGGCAGATACCGCGGTATGATTTCCCGCAGGTATGTTATGAACGTTGAGGGACGTTCCCTCATATTGGTTGACCATAACGAAAAATCCCAGGCCGTAGACGGAATCGAGCAGGCTTCACTGCTTGAGATAATAGACCATCATAGGCTGGCAAGTATTGAAACAATGTCCCCGATATTTTTCAGGAACCAGCCCGTCGGCTGTACAGCAACCATAGTTGAGCAGATGTACAGGGAGGCGGGAATAACCCCTGATAAAAAAACAAGCGGCCTGCTTTGCGCCGCCATTTTATCAGATACGCTGCTTTTCCGCTCGCCTACATGCACGCCTGCAGATGTTGCCGCGGGAGAACGGCTTGCCGCCCTAGCGGAAATAGATATAAAAATATTTGCCGGGGATATGTTCCACGCTGGAAGCTCCCTTGCTGGAAAATCCGAGGAGGATATATTTTACCAGGATTATAAAACCTTTTCCGTAAACGGCGTAAAGTTCGGGGTAGGCCAAATCAGCTCAATAGACAAAAAGGGGCTTGATGAGATAAGGCAGAGGCTTGAACCTTATATGCAGGGCTTCAGCGAGGCGCATGGAATTGACATGGCCTGCGTTATGCTTACAAATATTATGGAAGAAGGCACAGAGCTTATTTACGAAGGCAAAAATGCCGGAGAAATACTGGGCAAGGCATTTTCAGCCGATACCTCTGCAGGAGCGCCCATAAGCCTGCCCGGGGTAGTATCAAGGAAAAAACAGCTTATACCTACAATCCTTGCGGCGATGCAGGGTTAATAAAAAAAGAAAGGTTTCAATAAGAAACCTTTCTTTTTTTATGTTGAAATGACAGGATAATGACTGCAGGTTCTATATTGCCTGTCTGTATAATGCTATATAAATTAAAATGAACTGATACTCCTTTTTTAACTATGATATAAGTATTATTATTCTAGTGAACCATACCTTTTTTCATGGTTAACCAAGGCTTTATGTATTAAACGAATTACTTCCTGATTAATTGAACGTCCATTATATTTTGCAAGCTTTTTAAATTTAGCATGAGTTTCCTCATCTAAAGTCAAACCCAGATGTTTTATATTTTTCATCATTATATCACCACTTTAAATAAACATTAAATTTATAAAATAGCCCTTTCATTTATTAATAGTATCAATAAAAGAAGTATTCCTCAATAAACAAACAGTTTTAAAAACTGAAAATTTTAAAACTACCAGCATTATATAGAGGTTAATATTATCAATCATATGGTTGATTAAATAAATGAGTCATCATATAATGTATTTAAAACAAGTTTTCTGTTATTATTTAATACCAATGATTGATAAGCGAAATTAGGTGATAATAATGGCGCGAGACCCAGAAGAAGTTGAAGCAATTAAGTACTGCGAGTTTGTCAGTAACAGAATTACTAAGCTTAGGATGAAAAAGAATGTCTCCGAATATAAAATGAGCTTAGAATTAGGACAAAACAAGTCATATATACAAAGTATCTCTACAAAAAAATCGATGCCATCGTTTTTTTGTTTTTTTAAAATCTGTGAATATTTTGAAATAACACCGATAGAGTTTTTTGATGCCTCACTTAAAGAGCCAGAAATATACACTCTTGCACGAAAAGAAATAGGTAAATTATCACCGGAGGATGTTGAAATATTACTGTCAGTAATTCAGCGGTTTTTGGATAAAAATTAAAGTAATTAGGGTTATAATCAACTAATAATTAAATATATTCCTAACTATATTTTTAAAAGGTGGTTGTACGGTGCATCCAGAGGAATACGAAGATTACTTTTTTAACAGATTAATAAAATTAAGAATGAAAAAAGGTAATTCTGCCAGAGATATGAGCTTATCTATGGGACAAAATAAAGGGTATATGGCTAATATTGAAAGTAAAAAGAGCTTTCCGTCCTTGCCTATGTTTTTTGTTATTTGTGATTATCTCGGAGTCACACCAATGGAATTTTTTAATAGCGAGAATGAAATTCCTGTGGAGATAACAAACCTGACTAAAAAAGCTTACTTATTAAATGAAAAAGAGATTGACCTTATTACTGAATTGGTAGATACTATTACTCATAACAGGCAAAACTACGATAAATAATATATCTGGTTTTAATTGGTTCAAGGAGGGTTATTTATGACAGATGAATTAAAACAAGTTATTGATACAATGAACACCTTATTTTCTGCCCTTAACGCAAAATTGGATGTTTCTATAAGTTCCCTTGCTTCTTCAAATCAGGAATTGATGAATGAGATTAAAGACGTGAAAAAACGTGTTACAAATATAGAATCAACATTAGAAAACGATACCAACAAAAACATACAGCTTCTAGCTGAGGGATATAGGCCCCTTACGGACAATGTTAATCAGATAAAAGAGGACGTTGATGTTGTTAAGTTTGACGTTGACATTGTTAAAAAAGTTGTTACAACCCACTCCACAGAATTGAACCAGTTGAAAATGGCCAGATAATATTACATATAATAGATAATAAAATGCCAAGGACAGAGATAAGCCTGCTCTTGGCATTTTATTATTTATTGTCAAAATGTTGACCATTAATATTCCATGTTTTATACTAGGAGTATTGTTAACCGAAAATTCAGTACATACAAGGAGTTTATAAAATGATTAACGTTCTTTTCATCTGCCACGGCAGGATTTACTGTTCAGAATAAAAAGTCTTAAATCGTCTTAAATACTTCTATAAATAGTAGTTCTTGTGTTCAACTCTCAAATTTACCAATGATTTACCAATATTTCTGGAGAGTCAGACTTGCAAAAAACAAGCCAGAATGAGGAGATTAAAAATATGAGTGAATTGAAGAAAAACATTTACGATGAAAAGAATGGGCTGCATTACACTTTGATTGAAGATTACTACATCCCGGATTTGAAACTGCCGGAGGAACACCGCCCTATCGGAAA
>CAUHBX010000008.1 GCA_959604475.1 uncultured Eubacteriales bacterium | reverse complement strand
TTTAATAAAATAGTTTTTGAATAATGCAATAAGTATGGTATAATCAAATCAAAAATATTTATCGGGGAGTGTAGGAATGATAGCTTTAATATTGGCGGCGGGATACGCTACCAGACTTTATCCTTTAACCATAAACAAGCCCAAGGCGCTTTTGCCTATTAATAATAAACCTATAATCGATTATATTGTTGACGAGATAGAGACCATCGGCGCAGTTGATGAAATCATAGTTATATCAAACCATAAGTTTGCCGGCTGCTTTTATGAATGGGCAGAAAGCCTTAAGTCGGACAAGAAGATTACTGTGCTTGACGACGGTACTACAAGCGAGGAGACCAGAAGAGGCGCCATAGGAGACATTCTCTATGCTATAGATGAAAAAAATATAGACGAAGAGGTGCTTGTAATAGCCGGAGACAACTTTTTTACCTACTCCCTTAAGGAATATTATGATTACTATAAAAGGATTGATAAGGACTGTGTATGCGTTAAAAGGTTCGAAAACAGGGAAATGCTTAAGCAGTTTGGCGTTGCGCTTCTTGATGAAAACTCAAAGGTGCTTGAGATTGAGGAAAAGCCTGCAGAGCCTAAAACCAATAGGGCAGTGTACGCCACATACATGTATAAAAGGGATACTGTACCTATGTTCAGACAGTATATTCAGGAGGGCAATAAGCCTGACGCTCCCGGATATTTTCTGGAATGGCTTTATAAGAGGAAAGAAGTATACGCCTATACCTTTGAGGGCGAGTGCTATGATATAGGGACGCCGGAAAGCTACAAAAGCGTGTGTGAAGAATACGAAGGCAAATAAGTATGAGGGGAACGCCGGCGGGGTGTTCCCCATATTTAATATTTGGAGGAAAATATGAGCGAAAACGAATGCAGCTGGATTGAAATATTTATTGAAACGGAAAGAGAAGGCTTTGAGCCTGTTTCAGGAATTATTTATCAATGCGGTATCACAGGAGTAATGATAGAAGACAGCGAGGATTTTACCGAGTTTTTGGATAACCCCGCAAGGGACTGGGATTATATAGAGGATGAGCTTGTAAAGCAGAAAACAAAGGCCAAAAACGGAATAACTTTCTTCGTTAGGGACAATGTAAACGGTATGGAAACGCTGAATATTGTGAAGGAAATGCTCAGGGCTGCAAAGGAAAATGAGAAGGAAATTAATTTTGGAAGCCTTAAAATGACGTTGAAAAATTTAAAAGAGGACGATTGGGCAAATAACTGGAAAAAATATTTCAAGCCCTTTGCCGTAGGGGATAAAATGATAATATGCCCTTCATGGGAAAAGGCTGATAATGACGGAACCAAAACTATTTTAAAAATAGACCCGGGCCATGTTTTCGGCACCGGTACCCATGAGACTACAAGGCTTTGCATAGAGCTTATTGAAAAATACATGAGAGAGGGAGATAATGTACTTGATATAGGCTGCGGAAGCGGTATACTTTCAATTGCCTCCCTTCTTTTAGGCGCTAGCCACGCAGATGCAGTTGATATTGACCCGAATGCGGTTGATATTGCATATACTAACGCCGGGATGAACGGCATTGGCAGAGATACCTATACTGTAGTCAGCGGAAATATACTCGCTGACGACGAGCTTGATAATGATTACAGCGGTAAGAAATATGATGTTGTAGAGGCAAACATCGTAGCCGATGTTATAATTGCCCTTACTGAAAAGATACCGCAGTATATAAGGGACGGAGGTATTTTCGTAGCTTCGGGAATTATTGTGGAAAGGCTTGACGATGTGCTTGAAGCGCTTAAGCGCAGGGGATTTGCCTTGCTTGAAGTAATGAAGGACAAAGGCTGGGCTGCTGTTGCCTCAAAATACGAAGGGTGATTTGATATGCCGAGATTTTTTGCTGAGCCTGAAAATATCAGGGACAACATTATTACACTGTATGGAGATGACGCTGGACATATATCCAGGGTTTTAAGAAGTAATCAGGGAGATACCCTTACAGTCTGTGATGGGACAGGCATAGATTACGAGGCCAGAATAATCGGGCTTTCCGATAAAGAGGTAAGGCTTGAAATAATAAGCTCAGACTTTACAAAAAGCGAGCCGTCGGTTAAAATAACGCTTTATCAGGGCCTTCCCAAGGGAGACAAAATGGAGCTTATTATACAAAAATGCGTGGAGCTAGGTGTATGCAGGATTGTTCCGGTAAATACGGAGCGCTGTATAGTAAAGCTGGATAAGAATAAGGAAAAAAAGAAGATTGAACGCTGGCAGAAAATTTCAGAGTCTGCCGCAAAGCAGTGCGGCAGGGGAATTATTCCTGAGGTAGGCCAGGTTATGTCATTTAAAGAAGCTGTAGAGGAAGCGGCCAAAATGGACGGAGCCGCAATACCCTATGAGCTGGAGGAAAAAAGAGGGCTTAAGGAGTTTTTAAGCGGATACAGGGGGGAAAGCCTGGCAGTATTTATAGGGCCTGAAGGAGGCTTTTCCGTTGATGAGATAAATGCCGCTGTTTCTTGCAAAGTGCTGACAATAACCCTTGGCAAAAGGATACTCCGTACCGAAACCGCGGGATTGTGCACTATAGCCAATATATTGTTTTATCTTGATATGTGAGGGATTTTATATGATTTATTTTGATAACGCTGCGACTACCAGGGCTCTGGATATAGTATCCGAGAAGGTAAGCCATATGCTGTTGGATAATTACGGTAACTCTTCGTCGCAGAGTATGATGGGAGTCAGGGCCGAACGTGAAATAATTGAGGCAAGAAAAGTAATGGCTTCTGCTATAAATGCTCTGCCGGAAGAAATTTATTATACATCAGGCGGTACGGAAAGCGACAACTGGGCGGTATTTGGCACAGCAAGAGGGTATTTAAGGAACGGAAAGCATATGATAACAACCGCTATAGAACATCCGGCCATGCTTATGCCTATGATGCAGCTTAAGGAAATGGGCTGGGATATAACGGTGCTGGACGTGGACTGTGCCGGCTATATAGATATAGAAGAACTTAAGGCGGCTGTGCGTGAGGATACTGTGCTTGTGAGCACAATATTAATTAATAATGAGACCGGGACGATACAAAACGCCGCAGAAATAAGCAGGGCGGTTAAAAGTGTAAATCCGGACACACTGTACCATGTGGATGCTGTGCAGGCCTTTGGAAAATATCCTATAGACGTAAAGAAAATGGGAATAGACATGCTTTCTATGAGCGGCCATAAAATACACGGCCCTAAGGGAATAGGCATTTTTTATATGAGAAAGGGGCTTAAGGTAAAGCCGATTATATACGGCGGCGGACACGAAATGGGACAGCGTTCCGGAACTGAGAATACACCGTCGATAGTCGGGCTGGCCGAGGCTGTCAAAGCAGGCCTTAAGGAGCAGGAAATGGCTAAACAGAACGTAATGTCCGTAAAAAAAGTACTGGCCGAGGGCATATTGGGTGAAATACCGTATACCCATATTAACGGGCCGTCCATTGAGGAAGCAAGTCCCTATGTGCTTAACGTAAGCTTTAACGGACTTAGAAGTGAGGTTTTGCTCCATTCGCTTGAGGAAAAGGAAATTTATGTTTCCGCCGGAAGCGCCTGCAACAGCAAAAAAAAGGGCGCAAGCTCAGTACTTTCGGCCTTAGGGCTTTCCGATGTAAGGATAGAAGGCGCTATACGCTTCAGCTTCTGCCGCTACAATACGGTAGAGGAGGCTGAAATATGCCTTAAGGCGCTTAAGGAAAAAACAGCTTTTTTGAGAAAATATATGAGGTAGTATTATGGCAGAGATAACAGAGGAAAATGTACTTATAGTAAAATATGGGGAAATCGCCGTCAGAGGCAATAACCGAAAATTTTTTATAGAAAGGCTTTTAAGAACCATAAGGAAAAATCTCGATGGACTTGGTGATTTTTATGTTGTTAAGGAGCAGGGACGCCTTATTGTTGAGGATAGGGGCGGAGAAATGGATTTTGACAGTGTTATCCCCAAAGTCCTATGTATAATGGGGATAATAGGTGTTTCTCCGGCCGTCAGGACAAAAAAACAGGATTTGGATAACCTGAAGGCTGTCTGCAAAAAGCATATGAACGATATCGGCGTTGATGAATATGAGACCTTTAAAATAGAGACTAAACGCTCCAATAAAAAATATCCCCTTGAGTCAAGGGAGGTTTCAGCAGCGGTCGGGGAATATATTCTAGATAATTTCCCTACTTTAACGGTTGACGTCCATAATCCGGATTTAACAGTTTATATTGAGCTTAGGAACGATGCTTATATATATTCGAAGCTTATAAAGGGCCTTGGCGGCCTTCCTGTCGGTTCTTCAGGCAAGGGGATTGTGATGTTGTCCGGCGGTATAGACAGCCCAGTTTCAGCCTTTCTGATGGCTAAAAGGGGTGTTGAAGTAGAGGGCGTTTACTTTAATTCCCCTCCTTATACAAGCGAAAGGGCAAAGCAGAAGGTAGTCGATTTGGCCGAAAGGCTGACACTTTTTACAGGAAGCTTTAAGCTGTATGTGGTGCCGTTTACTGATTTGCAGCTTTATCTTTTAGAAAACGTACCTCATGATAAGCTTACCATATTTTTAAAAAGGGCTATGACAAGGGTTGCCTGCATATTGGGCGAGAAGGACGGAGCGCTGGCTGTTATAACAGGCGACAGTGTTGGGCAGGTTGCCAGCCAGACTATGCAGGGGCTTCATGCCATAAGCGCGGCAGCTACAATGCCTATAATAAGGCCGTTGGCAGGCTTTGATAAGCAGGAAATAGTAGACATTGCAAGACAGATTGGAACATTTGACATATCTATAAGGCCCTATGAGGACTGCTGTACAATTTTTGTTGCTAAGCACCCTGAAACAAAGCCTAAGACAACAGTAATTGATAAAATCGAAAGCAAGCTGACTGAGCTAGACAGATATATAAATGAAGCGGCTGAAAACGCTGAAATAATAGAGTTGTAAGGGAGTGATTATATGAAAGTCGTGGCGGCTGTAGATTCATTTAAGGGAAGCGTATCGTCGCTTGAGGCCGGCAACGCAGTAAAAGAGGCGGTTTTATCGGTTGACAGCGGGGCGGAGGTTATAGTTATGCCTCTGGCGGACGGCGGAGAAGGAACCGTTGATACGCTTGTATCGGGAATGGGCGGAAAGCTCATTGAAACCGAGGTTACAGGCCCTCTGGGAGAAAAACGTACTGCCGTTTACGGAATCTGCGGCAATACGGCTATCATGGAAATGGCGTCCTCCTCCGGGCTTCCGCTTGTGCCGGAAGAAAAAAGGAATCCGCTTGACACAACAACCTATGGTGTGGGGGATATGATAAAAGACGCATTAAAAAGGGGCTGCCGTGAATTTATTATAGGAATCGGAGGCAGCGCCACCAACGATGCGGGCGTAGGAATGCTCCAGTCCCTGGGCTTTAAGTTTTATGACGGCGGCAAAAAAGAGATAGGGATAGGCGGAAGATATGTAGCCGATATTGAGGATATTGATATAAGCGGAGCAGTACCCCAGCTTAAGGACTGTGTATTCCGAATAGCCTGCGATGTCGATAACCCATTGTGCGGAAAAAGGGGGGCTTCATATATTTACGGTCCTCAAAAAGGTGCAGATGCTGAAACAGTTGAATTTTTAGATAATGCCCTTAGAAGCTTTGCAGAAGTAACAAGAAAAAAGCTTGGTGTGGACTGTGCTGAAAATCCCGGCAGCGGAGCGGCAGGCGGACTTGGCTACGCTTTTAGGGCGTATCTGAACGGCGAGCTTAAGCCGGGGGTTGAGATTGTCCTTGACCAGATAGAAATTGATAACGCTCTTGTTAACGCAGATTATGTCATAACCGGTGAGGGCAGGATAGACAGCCAGACTGCTATGGGCAAGGCGCCGGCCGGAGTTGCAGCCAGGGCTAAAATTGCGGGAGCCAGTGTAATTGGTATTGCGGGATGTGTTACGGACGATGCTTATCTCTGCAATGATAAGGGAATTGACGCAATATTCCCTGTAATTGATAGGTCAATGACGCTGGAAGAAGCAATGGATAAAAACACTACTGTTAAAAATATTAAAAAAACAGTTACTCAGATATTTAGGCTTATAATGGCTTCTGGGCATTGAAAGTATAAAAAGTACCGTAATCCGGTACTTTTTTATTTAAGATAAAACTTTTTTCAATGCTGAAGTGTCTAATATAATAGGGAAGATTGTATAACTAAAGGTTAGCGTTTATTACAAATATTACAATTTATTAAGGATTTCTTACTAAAGGTCGAAAGCGGTTGTATATTTTAGTACAATAGGATAGAGTAAAGTTATAGAATAATTAATGTTTTAACGAAAATATTACGGAGGTGTGGAAGATGAAAAAGAAGAGAGGAATGGCAGTAGCCGCTGCGCTTACTTTATCAATGGCTATGAGCGTGTCAGCATTGGCGGCTTCGCCGAGCGATATAAGCGGTCATTGGGCAAAGGGCACAATTACCCAATGGACTTCAAAGGGATACATAAGCGGTTATCCTGATGGCACATTCAAACCGGATAATTCTATTACAAGGGCAGAATTTGTTGTTCTTGTAAATAAAGCAATGGGATACACGAAGAAAGGAAATGCCTATTTCAGGGATGTAAATACAAACTACTGGGGTTATGATGAAATCCAGAAGGGCGTATCCGCAGGCTATGTTAAGGGCGACCCGGACGGTTCCTTCCGTCCTAACGATTCCGTAACTAGACAGGAAGCGGCCGTTATGATTTCCAAGATTCTTGAATTGGAAACAAACTTTACCAGCGCCGCTGCATATAACGATTACCGTTATATACCTTCATGGTCAGTAGGCTATGTAGGCGCGGTTTCAAAGGCAAAAATCATGGCAGGCTATCCTGACGGAAGCTTTAAGGCGGACAGGGTGCTTTCAAGGGCAGAGGCTGTTATAGCGCTTGATAAGGCTCTTAATTATGACGGTAAGACAACTGATAAGGATGAAGAAAAGGAAACGAAAGAGGACTATACTCTTGAAAAGACATCTCTTAAGGATATGACAATTAAAGGCGACCTTATAATTTCCAGCAGCCTTAAGAGTAAAGCAGTGAGCCTTGATAATGTAACCGTTAAGGGAACTCTTATAGTAAAGGGCGGCGGAACAATTACAGCCGATGACTGTGATATCAAAAACCTTGAAATGAATTATTCTGACACGACCTTTAAGACAAAGGGCGACACAGAAGTTAAAAACACTACGTTCCTTAAGGTAGGTAAGCTTGAGGGCAAAGGATATGACAGCGTAACTGTTGATAAGGAGTTTTCGGACAAAATCACTATTGACGCAAGTATAAATGAATTTACTCTTGACGCTGAGACGGATCTCAGACTTCTTTCAAGCACAGTTATTAAGAGTTTTACAGCTACTAAGAACGCTGACAGGGCGACAATCAACTTCAGCAGTGCCGACGTCAAGGATATGGATATCTATGACAAGATTAAGATTACAGGCAAAGGCGATATTGATACAATGACCGTATATGTAAGCGGAGTAACGTCAAGCATTAAGCCTGATGACCTGAACCGAAAGAACGGCGCGGATAAACCGGATTATACAAGCTCATCAAGCAGCTCGGGGTCATCAAGCAGCTCAAGGTATGATGATTTGACTATTACAAAAGACGACAAAAAAATAAACGGTGGAAAATATGACGACGTTACTATAAAGGCTGACGATGTAAAGCTTGACGGAACAACTATTTACGGTGACCTTACTATAGATAAAAGCGTAGGAAACAGCAATGTTTATCTTGATGATGTAACTGTAAAAGGTGATGTAAAAGTATACGGAGGCGGAAAGAACTCCGTAGAGTTTGATGACTGCGATATAAGCGGCGACATAATTGCTGATAAGAACAGTTCAACTCCAGTCAATCTTGAATTTAAAAACAATACTGACGTAGACGGAACAATAAGGGTAAGAAATAACACAATTATTAATTCGACATATAAACTGAATAAAATTATTTTGGAAGATACTGATGCAAATCTTACGCTTAAGGCAAATGCATACACAGTTAATTTTGACAAAAAAGGTAAGCTTGAAATTTACGGGCATACGGTAGATAGTATTACAATCGGATCAAGCGCTAAAGACTCAACAATTAAGTTAAGTGGCTCATCTCCTGTAATAAAATCGCTTACAGCTAAATCCAAAGTTGAGGTCACTGGAACTGGAAAGGTAGAAAGTACAAGCGGAAGCGGAAATATAGATATGAGCTCTGGTATTCAAACCGGTGTTTCCGTTACGGGCGTAAGCCTTGACAAAAAGACAGCAAACCTTACCATAGGCTCAACTTTAACACTTAAAGCTACTGTAACTCCCAGCAACGCAACTAACAAGAAGGTTGTATGGTCAAGCAGTGACGCGACAATAGCAAGTGTTGACGCTAATGGCGTTGTTACGCCTCATAAAGAAGGAGATGCTGTTATTACTGTAAAAACTGAAGATGGAAACGAAACGGACAAATGTATTGTAACTGTAACAGAAAAACAGATACCCGCAACAGAAATAAGCATTAATAAAACTACATTGGATTTAACAGTTGGCGGAAACGAAACTTTAACGGCTACAGTCACACCGAGTAACTCAACGGATACTGTAGCGTGGTCATCCGATAAAACTAATATTGCAACCGTAGATGGAAATGGAAAAGTAACTGCTGTAGCTGCAGGAGAAGCTACAATAACTGCTAAAGCGGGTAACTTTGAGGCAAAATGTACAGTAAAAGTAAATGAGGCAACAATAGGTGTAACAGGAGTTACACTTGATAAAAATGAATTTACTTTGGAAGTAGGAAAAAGCGAAAAGCTTACGGCTACAATAACACCTGAAAATGCCAGCAATCAGAATGTCACATGGAGCAGCGGAAATGACGCTGTTTCGGTTGAATCAGATGGTACTGTTACTGCTAGTAAAGTAACAAGTGCTCCAGTAACTATTACTGTAACAACAGCTGACGGCGGAAAGACAGCCACATGCACTGTAACCGTAACGGCCGCAAGCAAAACGGAACTTACCGAGGCAATCAGCCAAGCAAAGTCAGCAAAGGCTAATATAGAGACCTCGACCGACGGCAGTGACATACCGACAACCAAAAAGTGGGTTACATCGGAAGAAATGGGTGCTTTTGAATCCGCAATAACTGCGGCTGAAGAAGTAAATAAAAAAGAGCATGCCACAGCCACTGAAATAGCAAACGCTGTAACAGCTTTAAACAGCGCAAAAGCAACGTTTGAGAGCGCTAAAAAAGACGGCACAAAGGTGGAAGTAACATTATCTGTTAATCCTACTTCCTTGGCAATTGAAGCAGGTAAATCAGAAACAATAATGGCAACGGTTATGCCTTCCGAAACAGAAGTTACATGGACATCAAGCAACGAATCAGTAGCTACTGTATCAAATGGTACTGTAACAGCAGTAGCGGCAGGATCAGCCACAATTACGGCAACAGCCGGTGGAAAAACAGCTAAATGCTCAGTTACGGTTACTCCTGCTAATGTAGAGGTAACTGGAGTAACACTCAGTCCTGCAAGCGCTACGCTTGTAAGCGGAGATACTATCACTTTAAAGCCCACAATCAGCCCAGAGGGAGCGACAAATACAAATGTAACATGGAACAGCAGTAATACAAGCATCGTTACAGTAAATAATGGTGTTGTAAACGTTGTTGGAACCGGTACTGCAAGCATAACGGTTACGACAGTAACCGAAAAAAGAATAGAGATTACCGGTTCCAACAGTGTTGCAATGGGAAGTACAGCAACGCTTACGGCTTCTGTAAAGCCTGATGGCACGACTACACCTGTGCCCGCATTCACATGGAGCAGTTCGGATACAAATGTAGCTACAGTAAGCGGCGGTACAGTAACTCCTGTAAATACAGGCACGGCAACTATTACCGCAAAAGCAACTGTTGACAACAGAGAAATGACAGGAACATTTGTTATAACTGTAACAGCGGCACAAACACCAACAGCATAAACAAAATAAAACAGGCGCGGATTTTATCCGCGCCTTTCTTTTATTTTCTATTCCATTCCTCGGACTTATATACCTCATCAAGTATCGAGTCCATATGTCTTCTCATGGCTTTTGCCGCGGCTTCGGAGTCCTTTAATAGTATTGCGTCAAATATATTGTTATGATGGAAAATTGTAGCATCATAGGTGGTTTTCTCCCCGATATGCTCAATTTTTTCAAACTGATTTCTAATTCCCTTGTAATACATATCAGATATAAGCTTCATTATGCTTATGAGCAGTTTGTTATGGGTGCAGTTAGCTATCATATAGTGAAAGGCTACATCATTATATGAAAGTGCCGACGGATTGCTGCTGCCTATTTCCTCCATTTTCATAATAAGCTTTTTTAGCTCTTTAATATCATCCGTTGTGGCGTTCTGAGCCGCCAGATAGGCCGACTCAGCCTCAAATATTTTTCTGAATTCCAAAATCTCAATAGTGCTGGATTCCTCAAAGCTGTAATCCATAACCAGGGATGAACTGAAATCCTTGCTGTCGTTTATAAATGTTCCATGCTTTGTCCTTGTAATAAGTCCGTAGGCCGAAAGTACCTTAAAGGCCTCCCTTAGTGTGCTTCTGCTGATACCAAGCCTTTCGCA
The DNA here is from genome assembly GCA_959604475.1 of uncultured Eubacteriales bacterium. Lineage (GTDB taxonomy): Bacteria > Bacillota > Clostridia > Lachnospirales > Anaerotignaceae > Metalachnospira. The sequence continues at coordinate 1,704 of CAUHBX010000008.1, read as the reverse complement.
CAGGGTATTTTCGTTTGGCAGGGTATATCCGGCGGGGAATTTATCCGACAATATCATACTTTTAAACTGCTCAACCAGATAGTCGGAAGTGATTTTATCAATGCCAGATAATATACATCCATATGGAAAATCGTCATTTATCTTTTTTACTTCGTCCATTTTTATATAACCTCCGACTACAGACCGTATTTTATAATTATTTTACATCAAAAAAACGAACATGTAAATATATAAAATCAATTTTGTTGTATGACTACAAAACAATAATTTATTTTATTTTATGAAAAATATTACTGAAAAAGTATTGACAAAGGCTTATAATGGATATACAATCAACTTGTAAACAGACAACAAAACTGAATAAAACATATTGTAAACAGATTAGAAAGGGCGAATTATTTAATGGAGGCATTTTTAGCTGTACTGGATAAGCTTGTAACGCTGTTTGTCTATATATTCATCGGATATATTATCAGAAAGAAAGATGTAGTTGATGAAAAATTTCAAGCTGGACTGGTAAAGCTGCTGATGTGGGTATGTATTCCATGCCTTACAATTAACACTCTTCAGACAGACTATACACCGGAAATGCTGTCCAACGGTTTGTCTCTTTTTGTAATAAGCCTGATTATTTACGTAACATCATACATAGTTGGAATTATAACGGCAAAAATATTTAGAATTGAAAGAGACCAAAAGGGTATATGGATATTTATGATAATGTTCTCAAACAACCTTTTTATGGGCTTTCCCGTAATTGAGGCGGTTTTGGGAAGTGACGCCCTGCTTTATGCGGCATTTTTAAATATCCCTGTACAGATAGTAATGTTTACATTCGGAGTTCAGCTTATTATTAAGTACGGATGGAAGGAAGGCGCAAAGGCCTCCGCCGCCAAAAGGCTGATTTCACCGCTTAATATAGCAATGGTAATAGGGTTGGTGTTATTTGCCGCCGGAATCAAGCTGCCCAGCTCCATTAGGTCCGCAACGACAGGAATAAGCGGGACAATAACACCGCTGGCAATGATGTATATCGGCATGGTTATGTCGAAGAGCAAAATGTCAGAGGCGTTTACAGACTGGAAAGTTTATGCGGTATCGATTATAAGGCTGATTCTAGTGCCTTTAGCAATATATTTGATAGGTAAAAATTTAATAGCGGACTCTATAGTGTTCGCCGTATTGGTATTGTCATTCGGCATGCCGTGCTCGGGAAACTGTGCCACATTTGCGGGGGAGCATGGCGGAGACGTTGACTTCGCAGGAAGGCTTACATTTGTGTCAACCCTGTTCTGCCTGATAACAATACCGTTTATAGGACTGCTTTTTATTTAATGTCAGTAAAAGGAGCCAATTAAAATAAAAATTAAAAGCTGCCGCCAAGCAATCGACTGCTTTATGCTCCTTTCATATTTAGCCCGGCTTCCTCGCAAATTGCCGGGTTAATAAAAAAGTTTAGAAAACACCCCAATGTTTTTTAATATCCCAATTCTTCTTCTGAAACAGACGTGGACTTCTCCCCTGATGCCACGTCCGTTTCCTTTTTTATTCTAAAATTCTCTTAAGCTTAAGTATGCCCAGAAGCGGGCTGGTAAGAATTTTGCTTAGGTCAAGCCCCTTACAGTCTGCCAAAGCCGCAGCCATTGATGCCTGCGCCAGTACGATAACGTCAGCTTTGCCAATTTCATCTTTTACCTTGTTTAT
>CAUHBX010000007.1 GCA_959604475.1 uncultured Eubacteriales bacterium | reverse complement strand
AACCGGGTTCTTCCCTCTCAATAAAGCCCTTTTCTATACATTTTTGCAAAACAGTGTAGGTTGTGCTCCTTTTCCAGCCAATGCTTTCTTCCAGTATTTTATACAGCCTGTTTGCAGGCAGAGGGCCTTCTCTCCAAAGGACCTCAAGTATTTTCATTTCAGTTTCCCTTATATTCATATTTGCCCCTCGCTTTGTCTAAGTACTTAGACAAAATATACCACAAATTTTCATATTTTACAATAAAATAGTATTATTAAGGTATCGAAAATTACTATAAGAAATTGAAAATTTAAAGTGTAATTTTGAAAAACATGGTTGACACAATACTGTTATGGGAACAATATTATTTGGTATGCTCATATGGCAATTACAGAACACCGTTACTTATTTCAACTTTCTTAAATTTACATAAGTCATTATTCTTGTATTGAAAAAATCATGGAAAAAGGTTAATATTAAATATACTGGGTTCATTATACTCAAAAAAGATGTACAAACTGAATTTGGTTTTTATAATATATGATTGTGACTGGATTTTTTCGGGAGGGGCGAGCTATATGTTTGGCAGGGATATGGGTATAGATTTAGGTACAGCCAACACCCTTGTTTATGTTAGAGGAAAAGGAATAGTGGTTAACGAGCCTTCAGTTGTTGCTGTTAATACCAACACGAATGAGGTTCTTGCTGTAGGAAATGAAGCTAAGGAAATGATAGGAAGAACGCCTGGAAACATTGTGGCCATAAGGCCGGTAAAGGATGGTGTTATAGCAGATTTTGCAATAACACAGGCAATGCTTAGATATTTTATTGATAAGGCTTATACAAGGTCGCTTTTTGGCCCTAAGCCCAGAGTTATAGTCTGTGTGCCTTCAGGCGTTACAGAGGTTGAGAAAAGGGCCGTTGTTGAGGCCACAATAGCCGCTGGGGCAAGGGACAGGGAAGCCTATCTGATTGAGGAGCCCATGGCCGCTTCAATAGGCGCGGGGCTTCCGGTTGAGGAGCCTACGGGCAGTATGATAGTGGATATTGGCGGCGGCACAAGCGAGGTGGCAGTGATATCCCTTGGCGGAATTGTAACCAGCACCTCCTTAAGGGTTGCGGGGGACGAGCTCGACGCATACATCGTTGCATATATTAAAAAGGAATATAATTTAGCTATCGGTGACAGAACAGCTGAGGAAATTAAGCTTACGATTGGTTCAGCATACCCAAAGGATGTTTTGGAGGAAATGGATATCAGGGGAAGAGACCTTTTAACAGGACTTCCTAAAACAGTAACAATAACAAGCGATGAAATGCAGAAGGCAATCCATGACCCCATACACGAAATTATAGATTCGATAAAGCAAACCCTGGAGTCAACTCCCCCGGAGCTTGCGGCGGATATTATGGAAACAGGAATTACGCTTACTGGAGGCGGAGCGCTGCTTTCAGGACTTGATAAGCTTATATCCGATGAAACTGGTATGCCTGTCAATATTGCTGACGACCCGCTTGACTGCGTGGTAATTGGCACTGGACTGGTGCTTGAAAATATTGACAAGCTTAAGGGAGTACTTATATCTCCCAGAAAGCCAAAATTTTGACAGGGAGCGTTTTAATTGAAATTCTTTAATGAATATAAGAGGCAATTGATTATACTTTCAGTTATAGCCCTTGCAGTTATTTCCTTTTTCACGGCAGGCAGGCAAATAAACGCCGCGTTTATGGACGATGTGCTGGGCTTTGTTGTCACGCCTTTCCAAGGCGCCGTTGCGTCAGTTACCAGCTGGGTAAATGAGTCGGTGAACGATATTGTTCACAGAAATGAGCTTGCGGACGAAAACAGGGAGCTTAAGTCACAGCTGGAGGAGCTTGAGGCTGAGAACCAGCGCCTTTCTCTTTATGAAGAGGAAAATAAAAATCTTTCACAGCTGCTTGAGGTTGCCCAAAAATATCAGGATTACGATACGACCGGGGCACAAGTAATTGCAATGGATACCGGCGTATGGTATGACAGCTTTCTGATTGACAAGGGAGAAACTGATGGAATTGAAAATAACATGGCAGTAATAAATGCCGGGGGGCTTGGTGGAAGAGTGGTAAAGACAAGTGCTGTATACTCTAATGTATACAGCATATTGGACAGCCGTTCCTCTGTGTCAGCCCAGAGCCTTAGAACGGGGGATTTGGGTGTTGTTACGGGTGACCATGAGCTTATGAACCAGGGACTTTGCAAGATGGAATACATAGATTCCGATGCTGAAATTATGGAAGGCGATGAGATAATTACCTCTAGCCTGAGTGAATTTTATCCGGCGGGTATAAGTATAGGCTATGTAAAGGAAATACATCAGGATGAAAACGGCCTTACTAAATACGCTGTTATAGAGCCAAAGGTGGACTTTAAGCATATTGATACTGTACTGGTTGTTATGGAAGCGCTTGAAAAGCCGTCGGAGGTAAACTGATATGCTAAACATAATCGTAACGGCCCTTGTGCTTATTATAAATTTTATATTGCAGTCCACGGCACTTCACCTGATTGAGATTAGAGGCGTCATACCTGACACAATGATAATAATTATAGTGTCCTACGCCCTATTAAGGGGGCAGGCTGCTGGGGCTGTTACCGGCTTTTTCGCCGGACTGCTATATGATATAATATTTGGCAGCTCCCTGGGCTTTTACGCGCTTATGGGATTTCTTACCGGATATTTCTGTGGTATATGCCATAGAAATTTTTATAGGGAAAATTATATACTGCCCGTTACCCTTTCGGCGGTTTCAAACCTCTTAATTGGGCTTGTAATTTATATAACGGGCTTTTTGCTTAAAAATAACTATAACATTTTCTATTATTTGATTAGCGTAATAATTCCGCAGTCTGTTTATACGGGCATTGCGGCTATTATTGTTTATAGACTGCTTTACAGCATAAATAATAAGGTTGAGAAAAAGGAGAGACAAAAGCGAAGGCTTTTTTAATTTCTCATAAAGGAATGAAGCATATTGGATACATTTAAGGAAAGACTTGGCGAACTGTTTAAAAACAGGCTGTTTGTTCTGCTTTTTATAGTTGCTGTTATATTCATTGTTCTTGTAGGCAGGCTTTTTTATATGCAAATAGTAACGGGCGAGGAAGCTGACGCCAGTCTGACAGCCAGTGTTACAAGGGAGGTTACTATTCCTGCTGCGAGAGGAAATATATATGACAGGTACGGAAGACCTTTAGCGACTAATGAGGCGGCGTTTTCTGTAGAGATAGATGACAGTATAACAGTGGATTATGCTGATTTTGATTTACAGGTTGTATCCTTATATGAAAAGCTTAACGAGAACGGATACTCTGTTGAGGACAGCCTGCCTGTCTCAAGCGGCTCACCCTGTGAGTTTACAATTTCAGGCGATGATTTAACCGAGTGGAAGACTGATATAGGCCTTACAAGAAAGCAGATGGATTATACCGCTGAGGAAACAATAAATTATCTTTATTCCTCTTACGGCATCGAAAATTCTGATTTCAGTGAACGACAGAAAAGGGAGATTATATCCCTTGGTTTGAATATTTCTGATAAAAATATAATGATTGCAAATTTGATACTCATAATCGAAGCTAACGGGGGCGAAATTGTTGACGAGCTTCCTATATCTGAGGAGCAGCCGTATTATTTTGTAATAGATGATGAGGACGAAATCGCAAGATGGAAGGCCGACGTTTCAATGGAGAAGGAGGAGCTTGAATATGATGCCGCACAGTCAATGGAGTATCTTATAGACCTTTTCGGCATACCAGAAAATATATCTCCGTCTATGCAGAGGAAGCTGGCAACGGTCAGATACTCGCTTTATCTCCAGCGTTTTAAAAAATATCAGCCGGTAACGGTAGCAAGACAAATAAACGATAAAATAATAGCGGCCGTAAAGGAAAACCTGGATATATTCCCCGGCGTATCCATAGAAACCGAGTCCATGAGGGTATATGATAACGGTGAGATATTCTCGAATATTATCGGCTATATAAGGCAAATATCTGACACTGAGCTTGAGACCTACGGCGAGTACGGATACTCTTCCGGTGATATTGTTGGAAAAACGGGAATGGAAAAATATATGGAGCTTGAACTTAACGGCCAGGACGGTACGATGATGGTTGAAGTTGACAATATGGGACGCAAAATAAGCACCCTGGAAACTAAGGCGCCTGTTTCAGGCAAGGATGTTTTTCTTACTATAGACAAGGATTTGCAGATTGCAGCGTATAACTACCTTGAGGACTCACTGGCGCAGGCTATAATTACAAGGCTTACCTCTGAAGAGGAAAGGGATGTGCCTGTTACCATGAAAGGACTTTTTACTTCCATGATTGACGGCAACAGTATATCTGTCAATGACATAATGAAGTCGGAGGACGGATACCAGCTTGTTCTTAAAAACCTTATACTTGCCTATGACAAGGATATTGATATAACGGATTCGGAACAAAAAACCGCGGCTAAGCAGGTGCTTACGCAGGCTGTAGACAACGGCACAATTTCATATTCTACAATGATATTTGTAATGCTTGAGCAGGGAATAATAACTGCCGATGACAATTACAGGTCTAGGATAGTTTCAGGTGAGCTTACACCGTTTAATGTAATAATAGATAAACTTCAGTCTGGGGATTTAACACCGGCTGAAACAAAGCTTGACCCTTGTACCGGTTCTGTGGTTGTTTCTGATGTAAATTCGGGCGATGTGCTTGCAATCGTAACATACCCGGCCTACGATAATAACGAGCTTGTAAATACTTTTAACAATGAGTATTATAATAAACTCCTGGAGGACCCGACAACGCCGCTTGTTAACAGACCGCTTATGCAGAAAAAGGCGCCGGGCTCCACTTTAAAAATGGTAACTGCTATAGCCGGCCTTGAAAGCGGGGTAATAACCACAACAACAAAGGTTAAAGACGAAGGCCTTTTCACAAAAGCAGGGACGCCGTATGCAAGATGCATGATATACTCATTAAATGGTTCAAACCATGGCTATGTCAATGTTTCAGAGGCTCTTGAGGTGTCATGTAACTATTTCTTTTATGATGTCGGCTATCTCCTTGGCAATGAGACTGATGACCCCACAAGCCTTAAAGGGATTACCGTGCTTGACGAATATTATGATGCGTTTGGGCTCAATTCCCCTACTGGAATGGAAATAGGAGAAAACGCTCCGTCTATGGCGTCGCCTTCATATAAGGAAGAAATTATAAAATGGCAGAATCCTGAGGCAACAACCAGCCAGACCAGGTGGACCTCGGGTGATACAATACGTGCGGCAATCGGGCAGTCTGTAAACAGCTTTTCGGCTGCAAGCATGAATAAATATATTGCAACTCTGGCAAACGGAGGCACCAGGTATAAAATGCATCTCCTTGACAAGGTAAAAAGCTCCGACGGTTCGATTACAGAGGAAGTAGAGGAAACGGTTGAGAATGTAATGGATATAAAGCCGGAAAATCTTGAGGCTGTATATGAAGGTATGAGGCTGGTTACACAGGGTAATAAAGGAACCCTCAGAACGGTTTTCAGGGATTTCCCTATTGATGTAGCGGCTAAATCAGGAACTGCCGAGGAAAATAAAAACAACAGCTCGCATGTATGGTTTGTAGGCTTTGCGCCCTATGACGACCCACAGATAGCTGTTACTGTTATGATACCATTCGGAGATGTATCAGGCTCTCCGGCTGCTGTAACGGCTAAAAACATCATAGCCGAATATATGGGGCTCAACTATGAATCCTCCAGCGGATATATGGAAAACTATTTAACTGAATAATGGGGAAATATCCCTATGAACCTTGAAAACATAATATCCAGCTTCAACAGATGAAAATTTTGTAAAAAAATAGAATTATTTGCTTACAAAAAAAGCTGATACTCATGTATATTTTTGCTAGAATACAAATAAGCTAATTATTTTGCACGAAATACAGTGCGGAAATTGTTCTTTTGCTAGGAGGATAACACATGAGTGAAGTAATAGTTGTAACAAGCGGAAAAGGCGGCGTAGGAAAAACTACGACTTCTGCCAATATCGGATGCGGACTTGCACTTGCCGGAAAAAAGGTTGTTCTGGTTGACTCTGACATCGGACTTCGTAATCTTGATGTTGTTATGGGACTTGAGAACAGAATAGTATATGACCTTGTTGACGTTATAGAGGGTTCATGCAGGCTTAAACAGGCGCTTATAAAGGATAAGAGGTATCCGGGCCTATTCCTGCTTCCCGCTGCGCAGACAAGGGATAAAAACGCTGTGTCTCCCGAACAGATGAAAAAGCTTTGCCAAAATATAAAGGATATGGGCTTTGAGTACATAATTATTGACTGCCCGGCCGGTATTGAGCAGGGCTTCAAAAACGCTATAGCAGGTGCCGACAGGGCAGTTGTGGTGACAACACCGGAGGTAAGCGCCGTAAGGGATGCTGACAGGATAATAGGCCTGCTTGAGGCTAACGGTATTAATAATCCGGGCCTTATTGTAAACCGTGTAAAAATAGACATGGTTAAAAGAGGCGATATGATGTCAGTGGAGGATGTAAGGGAAATTCTTTCGGTTGACGTACTTGGGGTTGTTCCGGATGATGAGGTTATAGTAGTTACGACCAATAAGGGTGAGCCTGCTGTTGCCGATGAATATTCAAAGGCAGGCAGGGCCTACAGGAATATAACCTCTAGAATCTTGGGCGAGGAAGTTCCTCTCATGGATTTAGACGAAAATGAGGGCTTTTTCGGTAAGCTTAAAAAAATGTTTGCTCGCTGATTGACTGTTCTGTTAAGGATGTGGATGTTATGGATATTCTCGGTTTATTGAAAAATACTGCTGCCCGGAGCGGCGGTGTCGCAAAGGACAGGCTTAAGCTTGTACTTGTTCACGACAGAGTCGGCTGCTCCTATACAGTGCTAGAAATGCTTAAAACAGATATACTTAATGTCATTTCCGAATATATGGAAATAGACGAGGACGAGCTTGACATAAGACTTACCCATATAAAAGAGTCTGCCGGAGAGGTCCCTGTGCTTTATGCCAATATTCCAATAAGGAGTATGCATATGGCTAAAAGCAGTTAAGTATACTTGCAGTCCGCCCTAATGGGGGATTGTGCTAAAAGGAAAAAAGGGCGCATAATGTTTTTCATTATGCGCCCTTTTATTATTAGGAGACTTAATATATGATAAATATTAACAAAACTAAACTCAGAAACCTCGATAAGTGGCTTATAGCCGCGGTTTGTGTTCTTACGGTTTTTGGCATAATATGCATAGGGAGTGCGCTGCATGTCAACCTTGGGGAGGACCCGTCAAGCTACTATTCACAGATGATGTTTTTTATAAGCGGCATAGTGATTATGCTGGCTGTGGCTTTATTGGACCTTGATTATTTTTCCAGATTTGACAAGCTGCTTTATTTGTTCAATATACTCCTGCTTATAGCGGTTATACTTGTGGGCTCAAGCTCGAATAATGCCGTTAGGTGGATTAAGATAGGTCCGGTAAGACTTCAGCCGTCGGAATTTTCCAAGGTAATATTGATTTTCTGTATGGCGAATTTTATTGACAAAAAAAAGGATTCGATTAATAATATAAGTGTCTTGGTGCGCTTATGCCTACTCGTGCTTGTTCCTGTAGCACTTGTATTTGTTCAGCCTGCCCTGTCTGCCAGCTTGGTTATACTGTTTATATTCTGCATACAGATGTTTTCGGCTGAGCTGGACTATAAGCTTATAGGAAAGGTACTTTTAATTGTAGTTCCTATTGCTGCGGTTGTAATATTGGATTCAATTAGGGATGACCCTATTTTTATTGATAAGATACTCAGGCCTTATATGATAACCCGTATAAAGGACCTTGTAGTTCAAGACCCGGGGTCGGATACTTACTATCAGACATTGAAATCTATAAGCGCCATATCGAGCGGCCAGCTTACTGGAAAGGGATTGTATCAGGGTACGCTTAATCAGCTCTCCTATCTTCCCGAGCCGCAGAATGACTTTATTTTTTCGGTAATTGGTGAAGAGTTTGGTTTTATTGGTTGTTTGTTTGTTTTAGCCTTATTGTTTTTTATCATACTAAGATGCATTTTAATAGCAATGGAGGCAAGGGAAATGAAAGAAAGGCTCATAGCGGCAGGTGTGGCCGGCATGCTAATCTTTCAGACGTTTGTAAATGTAGGCGTAGCTACTGGTATAATGCCAAATACCGGAATGTCTTTGCCGTTTGTCAGCTACGGAGGCAGTTCGCTTTGGACGAATATGGCGGCAATTGGATTGGTTTTGAATATCGGCCTTCGTCGTTCAAGAACGCTTTTTGAGGGGGAATATTAATGAATATAGCACTTATTGCACATGATAATAAGAAAAAATTGATGGAGAACCTTTGTATTGCTTACAGGCATATCCTCATTAAACATAATTTATACGCCACAGGAGGAACAGGAAGGCTTGTAGAGGAAATGGCAAACCTTACAGTTCATAAATATCTTGCGGGACACCTGGGAGGCGAGCAGCAGCTTGGGGCACAGGTCGCCAATAACGATATTGACTTGGTCATATTCCTTAGAGACCCTGTTTCACCAAAGAGCTATGAGCCTGATATCAATAGTATTTTACGTCTTTGCGATGTTCATAATATACCGCTTGCAAGTAATCTGGCAACAGCTGAAATACTGCTTCTTGCCCTTGACAGAGGAGACCTGGACTGGAGGAACATGGTTTAATGAGCCCGATTTTTAAGGTGCTTGCCGTTTATTATGCCATAATCAATATTGTTCTTATCATTCTAATGGGCGTTGATAAGGTTAAGGCCAAAAGAAACGAGTGGCGCATAAAGGAAGCAACGCTGTTTAGCGCAGCACTTCTTGGCGGCGGTATCGGCGGTTTTATAGGAATGAAGCTTTTTCACCATAAAACAAAGAAATGGTATTTTTATGCGGTTTTTACCGCTGGAATAATACTGCATATCCTCCTTTTATGGTGCGTGAAGTCCAGATTATAAAAGGTTTTCCGCAGGAGATATTCTCGTGCGGATTTCTTGTGTTAGTACGAAAAATGAGTTTTAAATAAAGACCGGAGGGTTATCTATGAATGTAAAAAGTAATGTTGATGTCGCCATAATTGGCGGCGGTATCGGCGGTATTATGACTGCCTACAGGCTTCTTGAGAAGCACCCTGGGCTTAAGGTGACGGTGATTGAGAGAGGACATGACATAGAAAAAAGGGTCTGCCCTATGCTGACGAAAAAGACGGACCACTGTGTTAAATGCGCCACATGCGCCATAATGGAAGGAATGGCTGGGGCTGGTGCATTCTCAGACGGAAAATACGTTATTTCTACGGAATACGGCGGGTGGCTGACGGAATTCCTTGAGCCTGAAACTGTTATTGACTATATCGAACAGGCTGACAAGATTCTTGTCAAATTCGGAGCTACTACTGAAAGATTTATGCCTAATAACGAGCTTAAGCTGGAATGCCTCAAACACGACCTTCATATGTCCCAGGCCCAGCTGAAACATTTGGGTACTGACAGCAACTTCGATACAATGAGAAGGCTTATTAATGACCTTAAGGGCAGATGTGATATAATTACTGATACTGAAGTGACCGGTGTTGATAAGGATACAAGAACGGTTACAATGGTAAACAAGGGCGTTGAGTACCATACAGAGGCAAAATACATAATCTTTGCGGTCGGCAGATTTGGCAGCAGATTTTTTGCAAAATGGTGCCAGGAGCATGAAGTTGAGCTTAAAAACAACCAAGTTGATATCGGTGTCCGTGTGGAGCTTCCGGCTATTGTATGGGACAATTTCTCCAAAAAAATATATGAGCCGAAAATTTGGTACAGAAGCAAGAAGTACGGAGACACAACAAGAATGTTCTGCTTTAATGAAAGGGGAGGCGTTGTTACGGAAAATACAGACGGCGTGCTTACAGTAAACGGACATTCTTACAGGGATGCTGCAAGAAAAACCCAAAATTCAAATTTTGCCCTTCTTTCAACTATCAGGTTTACACAGCCGTTTAATGACCCGATAAGCTACGCCAGAAATGTAGCAAGCCTTGCTAACCTTATTGCAGGCGGGGGTGTGCTGGTTCAGAGGCTCGGAGACTTGGAAAACGGCAGGAGAACAGAATATAAACGTCTTGCGCAGTCTACTACCAGACCGACAATGCAGGCTGTGCCCGGTGATTTAAGCCTTTGTATGCCTAAAAGACAGCTGGACAACATTATAGAGACCCTTCATGCGCTTGACAATATCGCTCCGGGAACAGCTAACTATGATACTCTTCTTTACGGCGTTGAGTGCAAATACTATTCCGCAAGGCCGCAGACGGAGGACTTTGAAATAAAGGGCTGTGAGGATATTTATGCAATAGGTGACGGCGCAGGATTTACGCGTTCACTCTCGCAGGCAGCGGCAAACGGATTATATGTGGCAGACAAGATTTCATCAAAAGAAAACTGATTTGAGGTTAGACTATGAGGTTATATCCCGACATGTATATCAAATCCATAGAATATCTTCCGTTAAAAGAACTGAAACACAGGGGGATAGAGGCGCTGGTATTTGATATAGACAACACGATAGCTCCCTATGATGTAGCCGAGCCTGATGACTGGGCGCTTGGGATACTTAACAAAATAAAAAGAGAAGGCTTTAAAATATGCCTTTTATCTAATAACAATGAGGAAAGAATTAAAATATTTAATAGAAGGATAGGTGCCTACGCATATTGGAAGGCAGGAAAACCTGGGATAAAAACTCTTAAAATGGCTATGGAGGCTATGGGGACGGACAAAAATTCCACCGCTATTGTAGGAGACCAGGTTTTTACGGATGTTTGGTGCGGGCATAATGCCGGTATTCTTTCAATAATGACAGCGCCTATATGCAGCAGGGACCAATTTGTAACGAAAATTAAAAGGCCGCTTGAAAAGATAGTAATGTCATTTTATTTCAGGAGGAAAAGGAAAAATGTGCGTTAATATGGTTAACGGAAAAACAATGGTTTACGGAATAATCGGCAATCCTGTGGAAAAATCCTTTTCTCCTGTTCTTCAAAATACAATTGCAAAAGAACTTGGCATTGATGCGGCATATGTACCCTTTAAGGTTGAGAAGGGCTGTGTAAAAACGGCGGTCTGCGGAGGCTGGGCGCTTGGGATAAAGGGGTTTAATGTTACCGTGCCGCACAAAATTGAAGTAATGGATGCGCTTTGCGGCATTGACCCTGTAGCTGAACATATAGGGGCGGTAAACACGCTTAAGTTTACGGATAAAGGATATGTTGGCTATAATACTGATATAATAGGACTTAAAAAATGTTTGGAATCCAGAAGAATTGAAATCGAGGGCAGGACGGTTGTTTTGGCCGGCGCAGGCGGCGCGGCCAATTCTGCGGCAATGCTTGCCGGTGAGGAAAGAGCAGGATGCCTTATAATAGTCAACAGAACAGCGGAAAAGGCGGAAAGGCTTGCCGAAAGGGTAAGAAAGTACTATCCTTTAGATGTAAAGGTAATGGATTACTGCTCAATAACAAATATTGAAAATCCCGATATATTTATACAGACCACGTCGGTTGGTATGGGAACCGATATGGACGGAACGCCTGTGAATAACCCGGTTTTTTTTGATAATGTGAAGGTTGTAGTTGATATTATTTATACTCCTTGGGAAACAAGGCTGATGAGGGAAGCAGCCGAGCATGGCGCACAGACCGTTAACGGCTTTGACATGCTTTTTTATCAGGGGCTGGCTTCCTTTGAAATCTGGCATGATATTAAGGTCGACGGCAAAAGGGCTGAAGCAATAAAAAATGCGCTTGCGAAATTTTACCTGAGGAGGTAAGCTTATGCAGAAAAAAAACTTGGTTCTTATTGGCTTTATGGGCTGCGGAAAAACTACTATAGGCAAAAATTTGTCTAAGCTTACCGGATATAATTTCATAGACATGGATTATGAAATTGAAAAAAGGGCAGGTATGAAGATAAACAGTATATTTGATAAGTATGGGGAACAGGAGTTCAGAAAAATGGAGTCGGAGCTTTGTTCTGAGCTGTCCCTTTCAGACAGCTGTATAATCGCAACAGGCGGCGGCGTTGTTAAAAGCGACAGCAATATTGAAATGCTTAAGAGAAACGGCATTGTACTATACATAAAGGCATCACCGGAACAGATTTACAGAAACATAAAAAAAGATAAATCCAGGCCGCTCTTAAATGTTGAAAATAAAATGCAGAGAATAATTGAACTTATGGAAGAAAGAAAACCGCTTTATGATAAAAGGGGCGATATTACGGTTGAAATAACTGGATTAAATTCGCAGGAAGCGGCAAAACTGATAAAGGATATTCTTGAAGGGAAGAATATGTTATGAAGAAAATATGTGTTATTCACGGCCCTAATATAAATTTTACAGGAATACGGGAGAAGGGAGTATACGGAACACTTGCCTTTGACGAGATAAACAGTGAAATTAAGCTGAAAGCTGAGGAGCTGGGCTTTGAGGCGGAGATATTCCAGTCAAATTATGAAGGGGCAATTATTGATAAAATCCAGGAGTGCTTCTCAAACAAAGACGGCATTATAATAAATCCGGGTGCTTATACTCATTACAGCTATGCTATAAGGGATGCTTTGGCCTCGATAGATATACCGGTAATTGAAATACATATGTCTAATATTCATAAACGGGAAGAATTCAGACATACATCGGTTACAGTGCCTGTATGTATAGGGCAGCTGTGCGGATTTGGCTGGAAGGGGTATCTTCTTGCCCTTGAAGCAATGAAAATGCAGTTCGAGTAAAGATACAGGAAAGAAATTGCCATTGATTAAAAAAATATATTGAAAAATGACAGAAAATAATTTAAACTTATATGAGACTATGTACCAATGCAGGTATATTGATTTTATCGGCCGGGAATTCGGCTTTAATATGAGGAGGAAAAATACACAATGATTTCTGCAGGTGAATTCAGAAACGGCGTTACAATTGAATATGAAGGGGATATTTATATAATCCTTGAGTTCCAGCATGTTAAACCTGGAAAGGGCGCTGCTTTCGTTCGTACAAAAATCAAAAACCTTAAAACAGGCGCTGTGGTTGAAAAAACTTTCAGACCAACTGAAAAAATGCCTAAGGCCCATATCGACAGACTTGATATGCAGTACCTTTACAATGACGGTGACCTTTATCATTTCATGAATACTGAAAATTATGAACAGATTGCTGTAAACGCAGCTGACGTAGGAGATACGCTCAAATTTGTTAAAGAGAATGAAATGGTTAAAATTCTTTCATATGAAGGTGATGTATTCGGAATCGAGCCGCCCTTATTCGTTGAGCTTGAGATTACAGAAACCGAACCAGGCTTTGCAGGTAATACAGCTACAGGCGCTACAAAGCCGGCTACTGTTGAGACAGGAGCTCAGGTGCTTGTACCGTTATTCATTAATCAGGGTGAGGTAATTAAAATTGATACAAGGACAGGCGAATATCTTGGAAGATCAAACGGCTGATATTTGCTGTTAAATTTATGGGGGTGCATTATGTAT
>CAUHBX010000006.1 GCA_959604475.1 uncultured Eubacteriales bacterium | reverse complement strand
GTAAAGGTGAAGATGATACATTTCGCATTCGACTTAATGAAGAACGAAAAGAAGATAATAAACGGTCTGAAGCTATATAAAGAAATATCAAATATAACAGAAAGAAAAACAGGGGTATATATACTGACAAATTATAATACCACACACGAAGAGGATTTATACCGGATAAATACGGTGAGGGACTTAGGATATATGCCATACGTGATGATATTTGATAAAGCGCACGCTCCAAGAAAAACAAGGCTGCTGCAAAGATGGTGCAATAACCGAATAATATACAGAGCATCAGGTGAAAGATTTGAAACTATGATAGTAGGCTTGGGTAAGGGAGGCGAAACATGGACAAGAAACCGTCAGAAAACATATCGGAGTTCTTAAACTTTCTGACAGCCTCAAAACAGTTATGCGAGTTCTGCAAGGCTGAAATGGACAAGCAGGATAAGCTGACGCAGGACATATTACATAGTATGGAGCTGGGGGATTTAACATACTCCCAGAGGGCTAAATTAGCAACAAGGCTTGCCATATGCCGGAAGGACAGGCGGTATTATAAAGACCGTGTAGAAGAACTTGAACCCGTAAGGGAGTATTTGGAGGCCAACAAAAAGGCATACAATGAATTAACTAAGCTGCTTGGAACAGTACGCAAATCGGAAAAGTACCACAGCAGCAGGACATACAGGCCGAAGATAATGGATTTTGAGCCTATAGTGACGGAGGAGGCAAAGGGATGAGCGAATTAAAAATTGTTAGATATAGTTCATGGAGTAATCGAGCATATATGAAATCAAATGATAGAGAAAGAATGGAGGCTTATATTTGTGAATATGACGGAGAATGTAAAATGTATTCGATGGGGAAATGTGTATGTGAAACGATAATATTTGGAGGAATACAATGCCCACATTCAAAGATAATTAGAAAAACCGGGGTAACACCAAGAGCAAAAAGTTTCGGAAATATATCAAGAGAATGGGAGAAAAAGTATTCAATTGAAATAAAAACAGAAAATGCTTTCCTGTGTGAGTGTGGAGATTATGTCTATATCCCGATTAATTATTTGGAGGTTTACGGGAAAAAAGTAGTCGATAATTTAGTAAATAAGCATTTTATAGAAAGAAAAGACTTTAACGTGGAAACAGTACATAAAATCATCAGCTATAAACCAAGGGCGTTAATGGGAGGAGAAATCAGCTCTTACCAAAAAGAAGAAGTACCCAAGTTTATAAGGCAGTTAAAGGATATTTTTCCGGAAATGTATTTAGAATATATTACAAAATATCCAGAGAAAAAAGAACTTGCTGAAAAAATAGTTAGAAATTTTATAGGAAGAAAGGCTTACTTAATAACCTTAAACGACGGAACGAAATATATCGACTGCCATAGGAACGAATGGATTAAAAACGGAAACACCATAATTTGTGAAAGTATGAGAACGGGCCTCCATTATGTTCTAGGCAATAAACCAAGAAAATGTATACAGGAAATAACCGATGACGCTGTTATTGAAGTAACATCAAATGATTTTGTAAATAGAGACACAAAATTTGTAGACTAAACGGAGGCAAAATAATGAGTAAATTAAGCGAAATATTAGGAGTGCCGGAGGGCATTGAATTTACATATCCGGGTTCTGATAGAAAATACATAGTGAATGGAATGTTTCTTCAAAGTCCACATAAGGGAAACATTTGGTTGACAGTAACAGGGACAACAGACATATACCGAATGATAGAGCAGCCTGACTTTATAAAGGCCATTTCGTCTAATAAGTATAATCTCACCGACCAGCAGATAACAGCAATAAAGGGCAGGATAGCAGAGGGGACACCTTGGGTGACGAGGGATATATCAGGAGGTTTATTCTTTTATGAAAACAAACCGTATTTATCTAAAAGCCAAAGATATTTTTGGTCACCTGAATGTGGATTTGTGAGTGAAAGTAATTTATATGACTTCATCACCTTTGAGAACAGCCCTGTATACCTGCCGGATTTGATAGAGGGGGCATAAGAATGCCAATAATGAACTACACAACAAAGATTGATGTATTTAAGAGCATAGGAGAGATACAAAGCGACCTAGCAAAGCACGGAGCCAAAAAGATAATGCAAGAATACAGGGATAATGGAGAGCCGATAGCAATATCATTTTCAATAATCACGCCAGTAGGAGAGAGGGTATTCATTCTTCCAGCAAACAGCGAAGCAGTTTACAAGGTGCTGCAAAAACAAAAGGTCAAATGTGATATGTCACAGGCTAACAGAGTAGCATGGAGAATACTAAAAGACTGGATAGCGGCACAAATGGCAATTCTTGAAAGCGGAATGGTAGAAATGGAGCAAATATTCTTGCCGTATATGGCTAATCACACAGGACAAACAGTATATCAGATATTTAAAGAACGAAATTTAATGATAGAGGGGAGCGAGGGAGAATGAACGAACAAAGTCTGATAGACGCTAATAAAGTAATCGCAAACTTGGTAGATGAGTATCACGGCATGATAAGTGATGAGAGCTTAAAAATATACGAAATAATTAGGCTGCTTGTTAATGAGCCTACTATAGACCCGGAAAGTCTTAGACCACATGGGATGTGGGTAAGACCAAAACTAAAGCCAACATATAGAATTGATGGGCCTTATTACAAATGCAGCTCATGTGGAGAAATAGAAGATTATAAGTCGCAATATTGCCCTAACTGCGGCGCAAAGATGGATTTGGAGGAAAAGGAATGAGCGAACCCCTTATGAAAAACCAATACATAGGACTTAAAACTATCTATCACACACCTCATATATGCGGGAACTGTCTTGAGCATATAGGCGATAACTGGTTGTATTGTCCTGAGTGTGGAACACCAACGGGGATTACAGCGCAGGACTATAAGGAGACACAGGCACTTTTGCATGAACAGGAGGAAAAACAATGAGCAGTGAATTGATAAAAGACGGAAAAATCTCTGCAATATCATGCGGAGGAAATAAGAAAGAATTAGGGGATAAAATCGAAAAGCCGGAAGATATAGAGTTCGATAAGGCAACAGCGCTGACTGTTATATATGACAATAAAATAATTAATGTACCTTGGAAAAATAAAGAAGGGGAAGAAGCCCTAAGCCTGCTTGATATAGAGAATTTTATAAAAGAATTATCTAAATTAGCAAAAGGAGAACTCCAAAACATTATAACAGTTCTGGCTTCAGAGCCTTTAAGAGGTACTGTATATGAATATGGCAACTACGGCGATTATTGGATTGTTTATGGCAAACTGTTAGGCTACGCATAAGGAGGAAAAGCATGAAATATAGAAAGAAACCGATAGAGATTGAGGCAATGCAATATACAGATGATACTTATGATACTTATGAAGTGCTTAAATCACTGCATGAGTTTATGGCGCTAAAGGAATTAACAATATTATACAAAGAACCGAATAATCCTAAAATAGTCATACCTACGCTAGAAGGTGATTTATATGCAAGTATAGGCGATTACATAATCAAGGGTATTAAAGGTGAGCTTTATCCCTGTAAGCCTGATATATTCGAGGCAACATATGAGAGGGTGAAAGAATGAACTGTAAACATGAATTAAAGGAACTTAACTACTCAGAGAAAAATGGAAACAAGATATATCCAAAAGAGAATGATGGAGAAAATGAACGGATTATGCAATTGAAGTATTGTACCAAATGCGGACAGGTTTTTGCTATGCCTTATTTGCCGGAAGTGGAGAAATTTCTAAATGATTTTTTGGAGTAGTAGATATGAAATTGCATATATGTGTTTTTGTGTTTTACATAGATAATTTAACGTTAAAGGTATTAAGTTTTGTGGGTTAGAGGTGATGTGATTGGAAGAAATGATGCCAAAGGAATACTTAAGGCAGCTAAGAACATTAACTATAAAGACATATCAGAAGATGGCCGAGCTGGAGAGCCTCAAAGCAGCAGCGGAAAATGTATCTGCAAGTATTGACAGCGAAAGGGTGCAGACCTCTCCAAAGGATAGGATGCCGGATGATATATCGCGTATTGTTGATTTAGAATCAGAGATACATAAGGACATACAGGAGCTTTTGATATTGAAAAACAAGATAATCAATGAGATACAAGGGCTTAGTAATCCGGTTTACATAGAGATTTTGTATAAAAGATACGTGGAGTATAAACAGTTTGAAGAAATTGCTATAGAGATAAATTATTCTTACAGACAGGTGCTAAGAATACACGGCTTTGCATTGCAGGAATTTAAAAGATGTCACACAATGTCACATTTACCTGTGCTATAATAGTATCGTAAAAGAATGAGACAGAGACACTTCGGTTATGGAGTGTCTTTTTTATAGGATGGAAAAATTTTAAAAATAATAGTGGTGATAATTATGGATATAAATCAGAGCTTTTTTGGTATGCTTAGAAATTCAAAAAAATATAGAGATTTATATAAAACTATTGAGGGTAGAATTTCTATATTGGGCGCTGTAGTTTTATCCGGATTTATAGGAAAATATTTAGTTGCTATACCTGTTGAAGATGTAAATGGTCTTCTTATGAATATTTCACTTATATTTGTACCGTGTTTAATTGCTTTACTAGGTATTACATTTACTGGACTAGCGTTTGTAAGTGGGACAGTTAGTCTAAAGGCAACCAAAAACCTATTAAAGAAGAACAAAATACAGAGCTTAATAAATATATTTTTTACATTCTATTTTTTAGGCTGGATTACAGCTATAACAATATTTTTGTATATATTTGTTTTTATTGCGGCAATCTCGGATTTAGCGATAAATTTATGGACTGCGTTTATAATTTCGATGCCGATAACATATTTTACACTGTTTATAATATTGTATTCAGTAGGATTATTTGATACTTGTATTAAGATATTTTTTGTTAACTATAAGTATAATGACGATGATAATGATAACTAAGCAAGCCTTTCAGGCTTGCTTTTTTAATACCCGGAAAGGAGGGGTGGCATTGACAGAGAAACAGAAACTATTTTGTGATGAATACTTGATAGACCTTAATGCCACCAGAGCATATAAGGCAGTATACACAAGAGTGAAGAACGATAGCACAGCGGCGGTAAACGCTTCTAAATTGCTAAGAAACACTAATGTTTCAGCCTATATTGAAAAACGGATGGCGGAAAGGTCTAAACGTACAGAGGTAAAACAGGACGATGTTATAAAGGAGCTAGCTAAGATAGGTTTTGCAAGAACAGCTCTGCTTTATGAGATGGAGGTTAAGACAAATGACAAGCTTAAGGCATTAGAGCTACTAGGCCGCCATTTAGGTATGTTCACCGATAAGCAGGAAATAAAGGCGCAAATAAGCTATGAGGAGTTTTTAAGTAAGGCGGGCGGAGACTATGAGTATTAACATTCGCAATGCCGGCCAGTATATACAGACGTTCTTAAGGATAAAGACAAAGGACAATAAGATAGTCCCCTTTAAGCTTAACAGCCCGCAAAGACGGTTATATGAGGTAATAAAGCATGAAGCGCAGGCCAATAAGCCCATAAGGATAATAATACTTAAGGCAAGGCAGATGGGCTTCTCAACATTAACAGAAGCATTGATATTCCATAGGACAGCCACAAAGGAAAATGTAAACAGCCTTATAATAGCGCATAAGGACGACGCAACAAGCAACCTTTTCAGTATGTCAAAGCTGTTTTATAATGAACTGCCTCCAATGATGAAGCCAAAAAGGAAGGCCAGTAACGCCAAGGAGCTTATATTTGACGCTCCGGCGAGAATGGAAAACGTGTCCGGCCTGAACTCAAAAATCAAATGCGCCACAGCAGGCGGCGACGGAGTAGGCCGTTCGGATACCTTCTCAAACGTGCATATATCAGAGTTCGCCTTCTGGACAGGTAACAAGATGGAAACCCTTAACGGCCTTTTGCAGTCAGTACCATCACAGCCGGGGACAATGGTAATAATAGAGAGCACAGCCAACGGCTTTGACGAGTTCAAAAGACTTTGGGACGCCGCTGTAAATAAGGAGAATGACTTTATACCCGTATTCTTCCCCTGGTATGAGCTGCCGGAGTATCAAAAGCCCTATGACGGCTTTGAACTAACCGAAGAAGAAAAGGAACTGCGAAAACGCTTTAGCCTGTCCCTTGAACAATTAAGCTGGCGGCGCTGGTGTATAAAGAATAACTGCGGCGGCGATACAGACCTGTTTAAGCAGGAATACCCGGCCACACCGGAGGAAGCCTTTATTGCTACGGGCGCGTGCATATTTGATACCCAAAGGATAATAAACCGTATAAATGACCTGAGTAATTACAGACCCATTAAAGAGGGTCTTTTTTTATACGATTATGACGGCCTTTCCATATCAAATATACGCTGGGAGGATAAAGAAAAGGGATTAATAAAAATCTATGAGGAACCGCAAAGCCGCTGTCCCTATGTACTCGGAGGCGATACGGCGGGAGAGGGCAGCGATTACTTTACAGCCCATGTGATAGACAATACAACAGGCGTACAATGCGCCGTATTCCGTGATAACAGGATAGATGAGGACGAATACTCAAGGCAGATATATTGCCTTGGAATGTATTACAATACTGCCCTAGTCGGCTTGGAGGCTAACTTCTCCACCTTCCCTATAAAGGAGCTTTCAAGGCTGGGCTATCCAAAACAGTATGTCAGGGAAGCTCCGGACACCTTTACCGGAGCAATTAAGAAGTCGTTCGGGTTCAGGACAACATCAAGCACAAGGCCGGTTATACTGGCCAATCTTGTGAGCATAGTCAGAGATGAGGTATACCTCATAAACGACGTTCTTACACTTAAAGAAATGCTGTCATTTGTGAAGATAAACGGCAAGCCGCAGGCAGAGGAAGGGGAGCACGACGACCTTGTAATGGGACTTGCCATAACATACGGGATAAGGAACCAGCAGGACTATGAATATAAGAAGCTGCCGGGTGAGAAGGCGCACTGGGAAGATGATATGTATACTGATTACTACAATGCAGATGAAGAAGCCAGAAGGGAATTGATAAAGCGCTGGGGTAATCCGTTTTAAACATTGACCTCTAATAAGTGAATAACCGCTAGTTGGGTAGGGGCGTTACAAAAATTGAGGTTTGAAGTCCGTAGGGCGGCTAACGGCGAGGGGCGCTTAAGCATCCACGGTCTTAAAGGAGGAAATTTAAATGGGACTAATAAAGAAGGTGAAAAACATGGTAAGTAAAAGCGACATAGCCAAGTGGCAGGAGCGCTTGCAGAAGAACAAAGCGGCCTTTGAGGACGAATTAAGCCGGATGGACAGAAGGGACGCATTGTATAACGGTACAAATGAGATAAAGAGCTATTCACAGAAGGCTAAGTCCAGTAAATATGTCAGAAACGTAATAGGCGAGATAATCGAGGCCGAGGTTGACAGCTCAATACCGCTTCCCAAGGTAACGGCCAAACGCCCGGAGGACGAACAGAGGGCGGCAACAATAGAAGCCTTTTTGCGCAATGAGCTGGACTTGCTGCCCTTTGAGAAGCTTAACGACATGGACGAGCGCACAACACCTATACAGGGCGGCGATTACTTCCATATCGAATGGGACAATAACAGAAGCACACATAACACAATCGGCGGTATAAGGGTTTCCCTTCTTCATCCGAGGCAGGTAATACCGCAGGCAGGCGTTACGGACATAAACGACATGGACTATATATTCATCCTTACGGGCGTTACAAAGGAGTATATAAAGCGTACCTATGGCATTGACGTGTCGGATGAAAGTGAGGAATACCCGCAGGCCAGAAGCAATGCAGGCCAGGCGGAAAAGACAGCGGAGGACATGGTAACGCTGGTGACTGCCTATTATAAGAATGACAGCGGCGGAATAGGCGTTTACCGCTGGGTAGGCGATACAGAGATTCAAAGCCTTAAGGATTACTTTGCCAGACGATTAAGACGCTGTAAGAAATGCGGGCAGACCGTATCAGAGGATGATAAGGAATGCCCGGTATGCTCTTCAAAATCATTTGAGTACACGGATGAAAAGACAACACAGCTTGACAGGGAGATAACGATAAACACACCTGACGGCCCGGAGACAATACCACAGGCACAGCCGGCAGAGTATGGGCTTGACTATGTGTATGACGATAACGGCATAATGCTTGATGAAACAGGCGCGCCGGTAATGACAGAGGTTCTTATGCAGGAGGAAAGGCCGTCTGAGATACCCATATATAAGCCGAATATATACCCCATAGTCTTAAGACGGAATATATCGAAGAATAACAGCTTGATGGGCGGTTCGGACGTAGACAGTATAGAAGACCAGCAGGAACTTATAAAGAAGCTGGGGGATAAGATACAGGAAAAGCTTTTGAAGGGCGGTTCTTATGTGACATTCCCTAAAAATGTACGTATCAAAAAGACTGATGAGGAATTGAAGATAATTGAAATAGATAATCCGGCTGATGCAGGCATGATACAGGTGCTAAACATACAGCCCAATATATCAAACGATACGGCATATATGGACGTAGCCTATCAGGCAGCCAGGGACACAATAGGAATTACAGACAGCTTTCAGGGCAGGAAGGATACAACAGCACAGTCAGGGGAGGCAAAGAAGTTCGCAGCGGCACAGTCAGCAGGAAGGCTTGAAAGCAAGCGCGTTATGAAGCAGGCAGCCTATCAGGAAGTGTTTGAGCTGATGTTTAAGTTTATGCTTGCATATGCCGACGAACCAAGGTCAACTAATAGCCAAAGCCCGGTGGGCGATGTGGAGTATGGCATATTTGACAGATACGACTTTTTGGAAAGGGACGCAACAGGCCAATTGTACTGGAATGACGACTTCCTTTTCAGTGTTGATACAACTAACAACATGGCGCAGAACAGAGAAGCGTTATGGACGGCTACAAGGGACGCTTATCAAAGCGGAGCATTTGGCGACCCCCAGGACATAGATACACAGATACTATACTGGGCCACAATGGAAAGGTACCACTACCCCAATGCGGGTAATATATGCAATACGCTGAAGGATAAAAAGGCGCAGCAGGAACAGATGATACAGGCACAGCAGGCGGCGCAGATGGGAGGTGTACAGGGTGAAGTGCAAACCTTAGCCCCTACAAGCGGTGACTTGCAGCAAGCGGGTAGGGGTGTCGCAGCTTCGGGCATGCAGGCCGGAGGACAGCTATTATAAGGAGTGATGGAAATGAAGTGTAATGTTTGTCAGGTGGAAATGGAAATATCCAAGGGGGAGTACCTATCGGACAGCCAGTACAGGCAGGTATTCCAATGCAGGAACAAATCATGCAGTGAGTACCATAAACCGATAGAGGTAATCAAAGAAGTTTCACAAGGATAGAAAGGCGGTGGTCCTAATATCTCGTAACCCTGCGTTAATGGGCGTCCCGAGCAAGACGTAAAAAGGTTCTATTTTTGTGGAAAGGAGGGGATTTCATGGGTAAAGGAATGAACACATTAAACGGCAAAGTAAAGCATACAGGCAGTATGTATGTAGAGGCCGAGCATAAGAACGAAGGCGGCAAGAAGCCCACAGTAGCTAAGGGCGGAGACTTAAGGACGAAAGGAGCTAACAAGTAATGACCGAAGAAGAATTTATGAGCTTAGGCGACCCCGTAACAGAGGATGAGGAAATACAGGAAGAAGTACAAGACGTTGAAATAACAGAGGACGAAGAAGCTGCCGAGGCAGAAGAACCGGGCGAAGAAGAAACCAGCGAAGAAGCGGAACAAGAGGAAGAAGCCGGGGAACAACAGACGGCAGCACAGCCTGTTCCACCTGTACCGCAGTTTAACCCGGAGGAAGCCAGACAAAGGGCTGAAGCTTACAGAAAACACATGGAGTATGAACAGGAGTTCATAAAAGTAGCTGGGAAGATGAACCCCTATAGGGGGACTGTTATAAGCACGCCGGAGGAATACGAAACCTATAAGGCTGACCATGAGAACGCACAGAAACAAAGCCTTATGCAGAGGATACAGCAGGGGACAGCAACAGCCGATGAGCTTAACAGCTATGTGCAGTCGATTGTAAAGCAGCAGCTACAGACCGCACCTGAATTACAAAGGGCAAAGGTGGCGGCTGAGAAGGCCGAACAGGCTGAAAGGCTGGCCAGAATAGAGAGCGGAAAGAACCGCTTACAGGCAGACATTGACGCGCTTAATAAGGAGTACCCGGCATGTGGAATAAAGTCTGTGGAGGATATAAAAGACCCGGCTATAGTCAACTACATGCGCAGGGGGCTTTCAGTAACAGAAGCCTATTACCTGACACATAGGCAGGAGCTTGCAAAGAAACAGCAGGAAGTAACAAAGCAGGCGGTAATAAATCAGGCCAACAGCAAGAACCATTTGAAAACCACAAAGGGCGGCGCAAGCGAGGATATAAGCGTACCTGAGGACGTAAAGGAACAGTACAAAAAGTTTTTCCCTGACTGGACGGATAAACAGATAGCAGCGGATTATAAAAAGCATAGCTAAAGGAGGAATGAACAGATGTTTAAAATAGCAAAAAGAGCAGTGGCGGACGTGGAACCGATTATCCATAACCTGCCCGTAACGGAGGATGAGACCTACAGCTTGGGCGAGGCGTTAAAGCTTACGGGCGGCAAGCTTACAAAGGCGGGAGCGACAGATAAGCCAACACATATTTCAGTGGGAAGCAAGCCTGACGCAAGTGGCTGCCTGCCGGTAATTGCGGTAAGGGGCACAACATATTTTGAGGTTGAGGCAACTGCGACGGTAGGGGCAAGTCTTATAGGTTCGGCTGTAACCCTTGGGACAGACGGCCTTACAGTAACAGCCACAACAACAAGCGGAGTATTTACAATAGACGAGACAAACGGCGACAAGTTAGTTGTCGGCCATTTTGCATAAGGAGGGAGATAAATAATGGCAGGAATAATTTTTTCAGAGGGCAGCGGCGTAAACGACAGCATATTCGGTAAATCGCAGGCACCCATAAAGGCAATGATTGAGCAGGGAGTTGAGAGTTTCCAGCAGATGAGCTGTATAGATAAGGTATTCTATATGGAAAAGAGCACAAATTTTGCGGAGAAATACACACAGGAAACATCACTGGGGGATTTTAAAAATGTTGGTGAAAATGGGGCATATCCAAAAACATCTATGCAGGAGGGATACAGCAAAACAATAGAACCTGCAACATGGAAAAGCTCTTTTGAAGCCACACAGGAAATGATAGAGGATGCTAAGTTCGGCAAAATTAAATCCAGGGCGAATATCTTTGCCACAAGCTACAACAGGACAAGGGAGAAATTCGCTGCTGCACTTCTTGCAGGTGGAATTAGTAAGAAAACGACCATAGACGGGAAAGCTTATGACACAACAACCGCTGATGATGCTGCGCTGTTTAGTTCTGCACATACTTCCATTACAAAAGGTACAGCAAACCAGAGCAATATATTTAAACACGCATTTTCGCAGAAAACTATGGACTATATGCAGGAGGCAATGCAGAAATTTAAGGACGATGACGGAAACCTGCTTAATGTAGCGCCTGATACAATTATCATACCAAATAAAGGAGAGCTTAAAAGGGAGGTATTCTCGGCCGTAGGTTCAGAGCTTGACCCCGGCACAAGCAACAACGCTATTAACTTCCAGCTTGGACTCTGGAATGTAATTGTATGGAACTACCTGCCCTCTGAGATAGGCGGCAAGCCTTATTTCATTATGCTTGACAGCAAATTTAATAATGATTATATGTGCCTTCCCTGGGTAGACAGAGTTGCGCTTACAGTACATAGCGACATAGACCCCAATACAGACGCCAATGTATGGAGGGGCAGGGCACGCTTCGGCGCGGGCTTCAATAACTGGCGCTCAATAGCAATATGCGGTGAAGGCTTAACAGGTGGTACAGCGTTATATACAGCTTAAGCAAAAATCCACGGCTTTAAAGGAGGCATATAGATGAACTGGGGAGATATAAAGTTAATAACCCTTCAAAAGCTGTTTTCAAACGATACATCACAGATAATAGTTGACGATACAACCTCGCCATACATAGCGGCCATGCCGGGAGCAGCTAACGCCTGCCTTAACTATATAGCCTCGTCAGTAAGGCACATAATCAAATCCATTGAAATAGAAAACGACGGGGCTAAGGATATAAAGCGCGTCAGCATGAAGGAGCTTGCCCCTGATTTCTATTCCCTTGATAAGGTCTATATCGGGGACGATTTAAGGCGTACCTATGACTATAGGTTTGTAGGCGTTGACATGCTTCTGCTTGGCAGGCCGGGAACCTTTACGGTGTTTTATAAGGCATACCCGGAAGAGATTACAGCGGATACAGCGGACGATTACGAAATGCCGCTGTACCCGGAGGTATGCTCCCTTATACCGTGGTTTATGGCAAGCCAGTTGTATAAGGATGACGACCCATCCCTTTCAACGGTTTACTGGAATGAGTTTTCGGCGCTGCTTGAAGAGATAAAGAATAACTTTAGTGATAACAATGGTTATGATGATGAGTTTGTGGATACAAAAGGCTGGTGGAGCTGATGAGACAGTTAAGAGTGCCGTCGCCATTGGAAAAGACGGTAACAACAATTAAAAGCTTCAAGGGTGTTGACCTGACAAACGCCCCTACCAACGTAGCGGACGGCAGAAGCCCGGAGGCCCCTAACATGATAAGGGATACTCCGGGAAAAGTCCGTAAAAGGATGGGGTACTATCTGGATAAAGAGTATACAGACGTTATTTTTGGGGTTCATCATTTAAAAAATATAAGGTTCATCCATGCAGGCAATAAGCTGTATCAAGATGAAGCCGTTCTTTACAGCGACATGAACACAGCGCGTTCAAAGTCGTGGGCGCTGGGCGACAGGCTATATATACTCGACGGAAAAACATATCTTGTGCTCGGTAAGTTTGGGGCAGATGATACCTACAGTGTTAAGCCTGTGAGCGAAATAGCAACCGTCCCTACAACCTTTATTTCCAGAAAACCAAACGGCGAGGGTATACGGTTTCAGGAGATAAACTTCCTACAGCCTAAATTTATAAATGAGTTTTTGGCCGATGGAGAGACAAAGGTATATCAATTGTCATTGGATGAGCTTAATTCTGTTGATAAGGTTGAGATTATGAACGCGGACGGCGACTGGGAGGAAAAAAAGGTTACGACAGATTACACAGTAGACTTGAAGCTTGGAACCGTCACCTTTAAGACAGTCCCGGCAAAGTCGCCTGTATCTGGCCGAGACAATGTAAGGATAACGGCTAGCAAGACTATAGAGGGGTATGCAGATACGATTAATCACTGTACCATTTCAATAGTTTATGGAGTACAGGGAGCGACCGACAGGCTTTTTGTTGGTGGTAATCCCGAATATCCTAACCGGGATTGGTTCAGCGGCCTTAAAAGCGTATCCCCGAAAAGCAGTGAAGATGATGAGACAACAAAAACAGAGTCGTTAGAAGATTTTACGTTCTTCGGAGACTTAAGCTATTCAACCATTGGGCTGGATACAAATGAGATAATAGGATATTCACTTGTAGGCAATTATCTTGCAGCTCATAAAAGTGACGGCGCAGACGGCAGAAACGTAATCATGCGCTATGGCGAATATGTGACGCAG
>CAUHBX010000005.1 GCA_959604475.1 uncultured Eubacteriales bacterium | reverse complement strand
CCGGTACAGGCAATTCAAGGTATATCTCTAAGCAGTTTGCCGCTCGCATGGGATGCGGCTGTCTGAGCATTGAGGATAATGCGGATTTTGACAGCT
The DNA here is from genome assembly GCA_959604475.1 of uncultured Eubacteriales bacterium. Classification (GTDB taxonomy): domain Bacteria; phylum Bacillota; class Clostridia; order Lachnospirales; family Anaerotignaceae; genus Metalachnospira. Next base: position 13,903 of record CAUHBX010000005.1, on the reverse strand, counting down.
TGATTAGAAAAAACGGTACCATTGCGGTGTGCTATCCCATTTACGGCTCCTGTGTGCCAAGGATTATGAGGGAATTTGCAAAAGAGCACTCGGAGGCATTAAAAGACAAAAAGCTGATTATTTTCTGCACGCAGATGATGTTTTCGGGCGACGGGGCGAGGGCGTTTGCCAGACTTTTGCCGGGCTGTGACAAAAACGTTATTTACGCCGAGCACTTCAATATGCCTAACAATATCAGTAATTCCGGATTCCTGCCGATAAGTGACTTTGAGAGGAAACGGAAGAAAAGGCATGCTGACAAAAAGCTTAGACGTGTCTGCAGGGACATAAAGAAGGGAACCGTAAAAAGGAGAGGCTGGAACAGCTTTTCGCAGTTTTTGGGCAAAATGCAGAACTCAGGCTGGCTTGAGGTTGAAGACAAGCAGAGGGGCTCCTTTGAGGCGGATAGCGACTGCATTAAATGCGGCCTGTGCGTTAAACGGTGCCCGGTGCATAATCTTGAGCTTAGCGAAAACGGAGTTGTGCAGAAAAATAACTGTATTCTCTGTTACCGCTGTGTTAATATCTGTCCCATGAAGGCAGCATCGGTTTTAATACATAAAAAGCCAAAACGCCAGTATAATGGGATAGTTAAAAAGAAATAAAGAAAGGACTGTCTGAAATGACAGTCCTTTTTGTTATCCTCTGTATACGCTGTTAGCAGTGTAATCCTCTATTCCGTCGACATATCTGTGGAGAGTATATACGCCGTTATACTGCGTAACCTTAAGCTCTATATTTCCGATATTAGGGTCTCCCGGGGAAAGGAAACGGATTTTCATTACACCGTCCTTCACATAGGAGTCTATTTTAACAGGAACCTCAAGGTCGTTTCTGAAACAGAAATCTATTGTTCCCCACGAAGCCGTTGCGTCCATCCCTGCGGGAAGGTATCCAACCTTGAGTGAGTGGTTTCTTCTCTCGGTAATTGTCATTCCTGAATAAAGGGCCGCATTATAAAGCGTTGAGGAAACCTGGCAGATTCCTCCGCCTATAGCGTTTACTATCTTGCCTCCGCTTATTACTCCTGCGGGCTTGTAGTCCCTTTCGGGAGTCCTGTGACTTAAAATAACGTCATTATAGGAGAATTCGTCTCCCGGCTTAAGTATAAGTCCGTTTATGGCTTCGCTGGCAAGCTCCATATTATAATTTCTGTTGGCGTTTCCGGCCGATACGCTGTAATAGGTTGTACACGAGGCTATATCATGGTCGTAGTTGAGGTTCTCGGGGTTTTTCATGGCCTCCTCTTTGGCCTTTCTTTCCTCTTCTTCCTTACGGAGACGTTCCTCCTCGGCTTTTCTGGCCTCTTCCTCGGCAATACGTTTCGCCTCGGCCTCTCTTTCGGCCTTTGTAGGTCCGAAAACCAATGTTTGGTCCTCTTCTATCTGGGGCATGAAATCAGACGGCTCCTCGGGTACAGTCCCGGGCGTTATCCCTCCAAGCGACATTGTAATTATTAATGCTCCTATCAAACTGTTCATATGTAAAAATCACTCCTTTAAAGCAATTATATCATCCGTATTATGGAATAATTTGCGCAAATTACGCCTATATTAAAGATTTTTCAGCATTTCAAGCACAATACTGCCGGAATGTTCGACAGCAGTCCTGCAGAATTCCGCAAATGAAACGTCGGCGCTTCCGTCAGCGGCATCAGATATATTCCTTATTATTACATAGGGGACATTGTTCATATAGCAGACATGAGCTATAGCGGCACCCTCCATTTCAGCGCAGCTTCCTGAAAACGTATCCCTAAGCCTGTTTTTAATATCCATGCTTGCTATAAACTGGTCGCCGCTTACAACCCTACCCAAAGCGGTTATGCCTTCAATAACCTTATTGGAAGCCTTAACGGCTGCGCTTATAAGCCTTTCATCAGCCTTAAATATGCTTTCCTTCATTCTCGGTATAACCCCCACAGGGTCTCCGAGTGGCGAGCAGTCCATATCGTGCTGCATTGCGTCTTTTGATACGATAACGTCGCCGACTGTTATCCCGTCGGCAAGGGCTCCCGCAACGCCCGTGTTTATAACTGCGCCCACGTTAAATAAATCTATCAGTATCTGCGTGCACATTGCGGCGTTTACCTTTCCTATGCCGCAGCGTACAACAACAGCGTCTTTGCCTTCAATTGTTCCGGACAAAAAAGTGCAGCCGGCCTTTTCAACGGTGCTTTTTACATTCATAGCGCTTTTTATGAGAGTTACCTCTTCATCCATAGCGCCTATTATGCCTATTGTATTCATGGGCTTCCTCCTGAGTAAATAAATTACTATTCATTCTATCACATTTCCTTTAAAATTTGAATAGCTTCAATGTTATGAAAATCTTAATAATTACTAAATATAAAAATCACTATGGTTTATACTATTTGTGTTAGAATCTTAATATTAGGAGGTATGTTTATGAATGAAAAAATTATGATAGTCGACGATGAGAAGGAAATAGCCGATTTAGTCGAGCTTTACCTGAAAAACGAGGGCTACAAAATATATAAGTTTTATACCGCCCGTGAGGCGCTTGAACTGATAGGCAAAGAGCAGCTGGATATGGCAGTGCTTGACGTCATGCTTCCTGACGGAGACGGCTTCGGCATATGTATGGAAATCAGGAAAAAATATAATTATCCAATAATAATGCTGACTGCCAAGGAAGAGGAAATAGATAAAATTACAGGGCTAACGATAGGCGCCGACGATTACATAACAAAGCCTTTCAGGCCGCTGGAGCTGGCAGCAAGGGTAAAGGCGCAGCTTCGAAGGTATAAAAAGTATAACGGAGCCTATAAGGCGGACGACGGCGTCATAATGAATTCGGGGCTGGCACTTGATATAAATAGGCATGAGTGTACGCTGGACGGTGAAAAAATTTCGCTTACGCCTACGGAATTTTCAATACTTAAAATACTGTGTGAGAACATGGGCAAGGTAGTCAGCTCCGAAGCGCTTTTTCAGGAGATATGGCAGGATGAGTACTACAGCAAAAACAATAATACAATTACCGTGCATATAAGGCACTTAAGGGAAAAAATGAACGACAGCGTGGAAAATCCCAAGTATATTAAAACGGTATGGGGAGTTGGATACAAAATTGAAAAATAAAAATCCTTATAGTGTCCTTACAAGGAAGATAGCGATTCGGACCTTTATTATGCTTATTGCGGCCATATTGACCGCAGTTGTCATACGCTCCGCAGGGCAGGGGCATATAGGAAACGCCATAACGGAGCTAATAGCTATGGTATTAGATACCACCTGGGAGCAGGCCAGTGATATATATTTCTTCTACATTAGGCGGAATATAGAGGCGATTATAATACTGACTGTTATTTTTATATTTTTTGCCCTGTATATAATCTCATTCCGCTGGTTCACAAAATATTTTGATGAAATTATAGGCGGAATAGATAAACTTGTTGACGACGACGGTACCTCAATACGTATGTCAGCGGAAATGTCAGCTGTTGAGAATAAGCTGAACACTGTTAAGGACGAACTGAAAAGGAGGGCTCAGGCCGAGCAGGACGCTGAGAGGCGTAAAAACGACCTGATAGTTTATCTTGCCCATGATATTAAAACGCCGCTAACCTCTGTTATAGGCTATCTTAGCCTGCTGGAGGAAAGGCCGGATATGGACGCGGAACAGAGGGCAAAATATCTGAGCATAACCCTGGAAAAATCCTACAGGCTTGAGAGGCTGATAAACGAGTTTTTTGAGATAACCAGATACAATATCAAAAATATTCCGACACACAGGGAAAAATTAAACCTCTGTTATCTTTTTGTCCAGATTACAGACGAGGCGTACCCACAGATAAAAAGCGCCGGAAAAAATGTAATTACTGATATTGGAGAGAGCCTGGAGATATACGCCGACCCTGAAAAGATAGCCAGGGTGTTCAACAACATTCTTAAAAACGCAGTCAACTACAGTACGGGTCCTGATATTAAAATTACTGCGCATAATGAGAGCGAAGGCACAGTCATTAAATTTGAAAGCATGGGAGAAATACCGCAGGATAAGCTTGGTCATATATTTGAAAAATTTTACAGAGTTGATTACTCCCGGTCAACAGCCACAGGCGGCTCAGGCCTGGGCTTAGCCATTGCCAAGGATATTGTAGAGCTTCACAACGGCACTATAAAGGCGGAAAGCATGGGCGGAGTGACTGTCTTTACCGTAATTCTTCCGCAGATTTAAGATTTTCTATATTTTTTCTTAATGAATTAACAAGCTCATATTAAAAAAACGAGCCTCCCTGGCTGATAGTATTTAATCAGCAGGGAGGTTTTGATATGCAGGATTATATTTTTACAGTATGGGCGGCAGCGCTGTTCTCGGTTATATATTGGATTAAGCTTAAAATGAGGGGAGAAAAGACAACCTTCCTCCACAGAATTATGCTTGCATTTCTTGCGGTGCTTGTGACGCTTATATTTAAAACGGAGGCCGAGGGCTGGATATATATACTTATAGGAGTGTGCCTTGTGCTTGGGTTTAATAAATACAGGAACCCGCTGCCATTGGCTGCCTGCGGTTCCGTTCTGTGCGCTGTGTCCGCATTATTGGCATTGTTAAGGGCGGAAAGGGTTAACCCTATAATATCGGCATTAAGCTTTGCCTGTATAATGGCCGGATGGACTTTAGGAAAGCTTATAATCAAGCTTTCACCTAAAATTAAAAGGAATGTAGGCGTTTTTATAAAAAAGGGAGAAGGCTATAAGAGAAAGGGTGCGGATTCTGCCGGAGTAAAGCTTCTTGCGGTTATTGTTGCAGCAGCCTCGCTGGTTCAGGGAATGGGTGTTGCTGTGCCGCTGTCATACGCCGCGGATATGGATAAAGGGGACATACGGGCAATGTCGGAATGTGTATATCTTATAGACGCAGATACGGGCGAGGAGATGTTCAGTAAAAACAGCGAGGAAAGGACAGCGCCTGCCAGCACAGCCAAAATACTTACGGCTCTTGTTGTACTTGAATACTGTAAAATGGACGAAAACGTGACCGCGGGTGATGAGGTAAGGCTTGTCGCGGCTGACGCGTCAAGGGCGCAGGTGTACATCGGGGATACGCTTAATATAGAGCAGCTTCTGACAGCCCTGCTGCTGCCATCAGGAAATGATGCGGCCTATGTGCTGGCAGCCTATACGGGAAGAAAGATACTGAATGACAGTAACGCAGAAACACCGGCCGCAATAGAGGCTTTTATAGTAGAGATGAACGCGATGGCTTCAAAGCTTGGAGCGGAAAACTCTGTATTTAAATCTCCCGACGGCTATGACGCGCAAGGGCAGTATACAACGGCTAAGGATATGGTCAAAATAGCGGGGGAATTTGTTAAATCGGACAAGCTTATGGAAATAGCAGGACAGTACAGCAAATACGACGTTTGGTCGGGAGGAAAAGAGGTAACCTATTATAATACAAATGAAATGCTTAATCCTGACAGTGTATATTACATGGGCAGTGTAACGGGAATAAAAACGGGCACAAGCGATTTGGCTGGGGCATGCCTTATATCCTCGGCTAATATAAATTCTAAGACATATATATGCGCGGTTATGGGAGGTACAGAGGAAGAAAGGTTCAAAGATACGGCTGCTCTGTATGAAGATTTAATGAAATAATTTCATAAAGATAGTATATTTTGGCGGATTTATATGATAAAATACAGAGTAAAGCTGTTTTTGGGAGTTAAAATATGAGGCCTTTAATAATTGTGTCACCGTCAATTAATGAAACCGAGGATGAAATTAAGCTGTCCAGAGCCTACTGCAGTGCTGTTTACAGTGCGGGAGGGATTGCCTTTGCTTCGGATTATGGCAATGCTCGGGATATTGCAGAACGGGCGGACGGAATACTTTTTGCCGGCGGAGGGGATATTGAGCCTGCCCTTACGGGCGATGAGGCTGACCCTGCTGGGCATGGACAGATTTCAAGGGCAAGGGACGCCTTCGAGTTTGAGCTTTTGAGGCTTGCCCTTGAGAGGGATTTGCCTGTGCTTGGCATATGCAGGGGAATGCAGGTCATAGGCGCCGTCATGGGTGCGCATATATTACAGCATATGGAAGGGCACATGCAGAAAAGACCAAAGACTCAGACATGCCACAGTGTGAAAATAGAAAACGGTTCGCTTCTTAAGAGTATAACAAATACGGGCAGCCTTGAGGTCAACTCCTTTCATCATCAGGCAGTTGGGGAGGGATTTCAGGGACTTGTCTCGGCTGTTTCAGACGATGGTTATATTGAGGCTGTTGAAGCGTGCGGAAAAAAATTCGTTCTGGGTGTTCAGTGGCACCCGGAGCTTTTGTGCAGTATTGAGGAGCATTTTAAAATATTCATGGCGTTTATAAATGCCGCCGGGAGGTACAAAGGATGTCGGTAGTTTGGAAAAAAATAATTTACTGTGTGGTCATAGCCGTTATATGCTATTTGGCGGCAAGAATAAGTAAATGGATAACTGATAAGATTTTTTCTGCTAAAAATAAAGTGGTTATTAAAAGCGCCGCCAAGGCCGAAACTCTTAAGTCGATTACTTCAAGCCTTCTTAAATTCGGTATTTATTTTATAGCCGTGCTAAGCATATTAAACCAGCTTGGGGTATCTACAGCCTCGCTTGCCGCCGTTTCCGGCTCGATAGCAGTAGCTATAGGGCTGGGCGCGCAGAATGTTGTATCAGACCTTATCGCCGGGCTGTTTATAATAATAGAGGAGCAGTTCCATGTGGGCGATATAGTAACTATAAACGGCTGTACAGGAACGGTTGAAGTCGTGACTATGAGAACCACGCGCTTAAGGAGTGTGGACGGTACGGTATATATCGTCCCAAACGGCACAATATCTACAGTAACAAACAAGTGCAAGGACTTTATGAACGCAATGGTAGATGTCGGAGTTGCCTATGAAGAGGATATTGACCATGTTATTGATGTGCTTAAGGATGAAATGTCTGCGGCATGGCAGGAGATAAAGGGACTTCAGGCCGAACCCGAGGTTCTTGGGATAAACTCGCTTGATGATTCAGCGGTTACAATAAGAATTGTTGCAAGGTGCAATGTGAAGGAAAACTTCGGAGTTGAGAGGGAGCTCAGGCTTCGTATAAAAAAGAGGTTTGATAAAGAGGAAATTAACATACCGTACCCTCAAAGGACGGTACGTATAATAGAAACAGGCAGGGGGCTTTGATATGGATTTTTCGGTAGGGGATATTGTGCAGATGAAAAAAACCCATCCCTGCGGCTCAAACGAATGGGAAGTGCTGCGTGTGGGTATGGATTTCAGGATGAAGTGCTGCGGCTGCGGACATATGGTTATGCTTCCGAGGGCAAAGTTTGAAAAGAGTGTAAAAAAAATAGTAAGGCCGGCACAAAAGGCGGAAGAATAAACTTGTTAGGGGTAAAGAAATGGATTTACAGGGGATAATACTGCAGCAGATAATATTTTTTGCTACAGTGCTTTTAATCGGGTTTGCGGCCGCTAAGTCAAAGTTTATCACAAGCGAGTGCGTAGACCAGATACAGAAATTTATGATGAAGGTTACGCTTCCTTTCCTTATACTGACTAGCGTTGCCAACGGCGGCACAAGGGATGAGCTTTTTCAGGTGTGGCCCTTTGTGTTCGTTATGTTTTTTATGTTTGCGTTAGCTATACTTATAGGTTTTTTAAGCGGAAAGCTTATGAGGCTTAAGCAGCCTGAGCTAGGCTGCCATGCCTGCTCTGCTTCGTTTATAAACAGCGCCTTGGTTGGATTTCCTATTCTTACCGCTGTTTTTCCGGAGCGAAGCGGACTTTACATAGCGGCCTATATCATTGTTGAAACTATAATGACGTGGACTGCCGGCGTAGGCATACTGTCAGCAGGCAAGGGCAAGGCGCAGATAAGCTTTAAAAAAATGATAACTCCGTCTACGGTAGCGCTTGTTATAGCCCTTGCGCTTATATTTGCGGGCTTTACACCAAAAGGAACGGTTTGGGAGGCAGTGACGGGCGTTGGAAACGTACAGAAGTATATTGGCCTTCTATACATAGGCGCAGATATAGGTAGAAGGGGCTTTAAAAAGCTTTTTGAAAAGCCTAAGGTATTCCTTACGGTACCGATTAAGCTTATAGTTGTACCCGTGCTGTTTTTTTTCATTCTCAAGGCAACCGGGCTAATATCCGATGAAATGCTTTTGGCTGGAACAATATTTGCTATGCTTCCGTCAATGCTCATAATTACAGTGCTCGCTCAGGAGTATGACGCTGCTCCGGACTATGCTGTGGCATCTCTTTTGGCCACTACGGTCTGCTGCCTGTTTACAATGCCGGTTGTATTTACGTTTTTAGCCGGATTTTGCACTATTTAAATATATAATTAAAATCCGTGAGTTTATCTCACGGATTTTTTCTTTAAAATGTAATGCCTGCGTTGTGGAGCATCAGAAGCTTATGGAGAACAGTTTGTGTAAAAATATGCCCGATTTGTGTGTGAACACAATAAAAAAAGCCCCTCAAGGGCTTTTTTAATCTGCATGTGTGTGCGGCATTGCCGCATAACAAGAGTCTATAGTCATAACACAGTAGTAGTTCGGGTACTCTTCGTTTACAAGATTACGTATTTTAGATTTCAGCTCCGAAGGTGTCATATTAAGCGAATGGGGCATAACGCAGTCAAATATAAGATTTGTGTGTGATGTGCCCGGGACAATGCGCATATCGTGTATACTCAGGTTCTTGTCTATCGTTTTTACCTTTTCCATCAGCCAGCACCTTAAATCGTTTACCGTGTCGTCTCCGGTCACTATCGGGTCGAAATGAACAATAAGGTTCAGGCCGTCGTTTTTTAGGAAGTCACGCTCTATGTTATCTATAACGTCATGGCTTTCCAAAACGTTGTCCTCTGCCGCCATTTCAACATGAACGCTGGCAAACTGGCGGCCGGGGCCGTAGTCATGTATCATAAGGTCGTGCGTGCCGAGCACTCCTTTATACGACATTATTTTATTTTGTATATAATCAACGAACTCAGGGTCGGGAGCCTTGCCAAGCAGAGGGTCAAGAGTATCTTTTACAAGGCCCATACCGCTGTAAAGTATGAATACGGCAACCGCTATACCCATGTATCCGTCGAGTTCTACACTGCAGAAATGAGATATTATTGTGGCCGCTAAAACAGCGCCTGTGGAAACTACGTCGTTCCTGCTGTCAGCCGCAGTGGCTTCCAATGCCTGTGAATTTATTTTTTTGCCCATAGAACGGTTAAAAAGCGCCATCCATAGCTTTATGAGGATAGAGCATATAAGCACCCCAACGGCAACCCAGCTGAAATCAACAGCAGATGGATGAAGCACCTTATTCAGACTGCTTTTGAAAAGCTCGAAGCCGATAAGTATTATCATAACAGCGACGGTCAGTCCGGACAGATACTCATATCTGGCGTGTCCGTATGGATGGTCCTCGTCGGCAGGCTTTTCAGCCATTTTAAAACCGATTAGGCTTATAATGCTTGAGGCGGCGTCAGAAAGGTTATTTACTGCATCGGCGGTAATGGAAACGCTGCCTGCTATTGTGCCGACAAAAAATTTACCGGCAAAAAGCAGTGTGTTGCAGAATATGCCAACCTTTCCTGACAGCTTGCCGTATGCTGTTCTGACCGAAAGGTCATGTGTATTGTCATAATTTTTTATAAATTTTCTAATAAGCCAGTCCTGCATTACAAAATTGACCTCCGTTATTTTAAATATTCTTAAAATTATAACACAAACCGGTTAAAACAAAAAGAAAAAATTTCCTTTGTTTTTTTAAGGCTTGAGCGTTTGTCGACACCCATATTATTATATGTTATAATTTAAATATCAAGCCTTAAGAGGAGGAAAATGAATGCTGCAGATAGAATTAACAGAAAACGGCGCCGGTGTTTTTATTTCCGGCGATTATGAGGATTTATATTTTTTAAGAGAGGCCGTAAGCAATGTGACAGGAGACAGGACAAGCTATGAGGGATATGAATATGTCCATTCCGTTGTACAGCATTTTGTCTTTGAACTGCTTCACGCATACAGGGCCGAAAGGGACAGCTTTATGACAAGGTGTGATACGCCAAGCTATAAGTTAAAAATGCTTTTGCCAGAGGCAATATTTGTTGCCGATGCATTAAACGACTATATTATACTGGCGGAGAGTAATGATTTCTATGTCAATAACATGGCCGACAAAAATTCTTCCCTTGCCGGCAAAATACGAGAAAGATATTATATTGACAAGGCGTTTATCCGCTTTTTCCAGGCTTCAGTCTGGAATGCGGTCAGAAATGTAATAGGTGAGGAAAGATTTGAGAGCATAAAGCCTTATAGGGATTATGAAACGATATGCCAGAATAAGGATATGAGATATAAAGGGTACTGCAGGGAATGGATAGACATTTTAAATATAAGATATATTAAAAATGAAAGCGGCCGAGAAGATTTTACAGTTGGGGTTATAAAAAAACTGGCCGAAAGGGACGAGGAATACATGTCAAAGGAAAGGTCAATGCAGGAGCATGCCAAGGACGGCAATATTTCCATGTTTTTGAGCCTGCTTGACGAGCTAAGATATCCTGATGAATGGGATTGGTAATAAAAAATAAGAAGGACGGCTATAAGGCCGTCCTTCCGTTTTAGCTCCCAAGCATCAGCGGGTGCTGATACTTGGGAGAATGTCCGCTTTCTGCAAGGCAGATATTTTAAGGCGGACTTAGCAGATTTATCAGAAAGCTGAAATCCTAATTGATTTCAGCGAAAGGTGCCGGCAAAGAGCCGGCACTATAAAACGCTGATTAGCGCATACCTGACATCTGTTTTTCCTGTGCTTCAATCATCTTTTTAACCATATATCCGCCTACATAACCATTCTGTGCGGATGTGAGGTCACCATTGTAACCTCTTTTTAAGGGGATGTTGAGCTCCTGAGCTACTTCATACTTGAACTGGTCAAGTGCTTCTCTTGCTTCGGGAACTTCTGCTCTGTTTGAACTTCTGTTAGATGACATTAAAATCAACCTCCTGATTTATGTTTCATTTGTTTGTAACTGTTTTTGTGTTACGCTAGTATTATTTCACGGGCTGAATTAAATATTACAGGTAGTTATTGGAGAATAATTGCTAAAAAATGTATTGAAAATGTCGGATTTAAGAAAGGGAAAATTAGGATTGTGTTTGGTTGCTGTTCGTTCCGTTTTCCATTAGACTGTTATATATAATATATGATAGGAGAAGTTTTTATGGATTTGGATAAAAGAGCGGCAAAAAGGTCCTTTAATTTCATGGCGCTGACAATAATTATTTATAATATTTTGTTTTTAGTAACAGTAAATATGGCTGATTTAGGCTTGGCCCAGTATCTTTACATAAAAAATCCCGGCATGGATTTGCGGGAAATATATGATATTGTATATAATACAGGATTATCGCTTATACTGGCCTCGACAATTTCTGTTCTTGCCGTTTATCTCTGCTACAGACAGCCGCCTTCATTTAAAAGGAATAAAACTGCGGGCTTTAAAACAATTTTTATATTTTTTATACTGATGCAGGGAATGCAGTTTTTTGGAAACTGTATTCTTCAGCCATTTGAGGTGCTGCTGTCGCAGCTTGGCTATGGAATGGAGGAAGCTGCCTCGCTTGCTGGCGACCCTTCAATTTATATTTCCGGCTTTGTATATTCTATTATATTTGCCCCGCTCAGCGAGGAGCTCCTTTTCCGAGGGATTATTATGAAAAAACTTGCCCCTAACGGAAAGGTTTTTGCAATAATAATTTCGGCGTTTTTATTTGCACTTATTCATCAGAATATTGTTCAGTTCCCGATAACCTTTTTAATCGGAATGCTTTTCGGCTATCTTGCAATGGAGTATTCACTCGGCGCGGCAATTGTCCTGCATATATTAAATAATCTGTTTGTTGAAGTAATTGGATTTTTAGGGGCACAATGGGACGCAGTGTGGAATGCTGACAGTGTGCTTATGATTTTATGTGCTGTAGCAAGCATTTCCTTACTGGCTTTAAAAGGAAAGGAAATAAATGAGTTTTGGAATGGAAATAAAACTCGGAAAAACGCAGTAAAATATTTTTTTACATCTGTACTTATGGTAATTGTAATACTTTATTTTATAATATCAACAATAGCAAGTGTAAATCCTGTTACATAATAAGCAGGACTGTAAAAAGAGCAATTTAGATACTCAAGCCTATTTTGTAGTTAATGCATATCTATACAAATAGTAAGGAGAAGATTTTATGAAAAGAATAATTTTTCTGCTCGTATTTGTTTTTTCGGTAATAAATATGAATGCTGTAAGCTTTGCAGAGGAGTATCCCGACTCCATTGTAGAATTAAATCTTGGCTCCGATAGGGTTATTTACAATATAAACGGCAAAAAATATTCAGCAAGATATTATGGAGACGCAATTTTCGCAGACGAATACGGGAGAATACAAATACCGCTTAGGTATGTACAAAATATTATTGCCGAGCCAAGAATAGAAACCGTGTGGGATAAAGAAAGCAAAACCATTACATTGAGACGCGCGACGACATGGGATACTGTTTTACAGGTGCAAATAGGTTCTAAGGTACTCAAAACCTATAACAACGGTGTGGAAACAGACGTTGAGATGGATTGCCTGCCCGTTATAAAGGACGGCCGCTCCTTTATACCTTTAAGGTACGTTCTTAACGCCATAGGCATTGGAGATGAGAATATAGCCTGGGATGAGTCTCTGGGAACGGTCAGGATAACAAAGGATATAGTTTATTATACTGATGAGGAGATGGACAGGATATTCGCGCTGCTGGATAATAACTGGGATGAGCTTAGTGAAAAATGCGGAATGACAGGATTTGCGGTAAACGGTATTTATAATACGACTGATGTATACGCCTATGAATGGAGTGAAGATGCAAAGGAGTATATGATAAATTTTTTGGGTACCGATAATATTCACTTCGGCATAGACAATGGCGTGGACATTAACGATTAAATATTAATTTCTCCCTTGACAGCCTGTTCCGCTAATGATAAAATATCTGCGGTGTACAGAATGGAAACGGAGGATATTCAATGGAGTATTTATTGAAAAACGCTAATGTATACATTGACAGCCAGTTTAGAAAGACAGACGTCTTTATAAAAGACAATATAATTGTTTCCGTTGACGGCAGCTTTCCCAATGGCGAAAGCGTTGTTTCTTTTGATTTTAATAATAAATATATTTTTCCCGGTTTTACAGATGTTCATGTTCATCTGAGAGAACCGGGTTTTTTGTGTAAAGAAACAATCAAAACTGGAACAATGGCGGCGGCGCATGGAGGATATACTTCAGTATGCGCTATGCCAAACCTTAAGCCCGTGCCGGATTCGGTTGAAAATATTTTGCTTGAGGCTGAGGCGATAGAAAAAACAGCGGCAGTCCATGTCTACCCATATGGAGCAATAACTGTTGGGGAAATGGGAGAAAAACTTGCCGATATGGAAGGCATTGCGCCCTATGCCATAGCTTTTTCAGACGACGGACATGGCGTGCAAAACGACGATATGATGAAAAACGCAATGCATAAAGCCAAGTCATTGGGTAAAATGATTGTAGCCCACTGCGAGGACAATACTCTGCTTGAGGGAGGATATATCCATAAGGGTAAATATGCTGAGCTTAACGGACATAAGGGCATATGCTCCGAAAGCGAATGGAAGCAGATTGAGAGAGATTTGCAGCTGGTAAAGGAAACCGGCGTGAAATATCATGTCTGCCATATCTCTACAAAGGAAAGCGTGGCACTTATCCGCAAGGCAAGGGCAGAGGGTCTGGATGTGACCTGCGAAACCGCACCACATTATCTGACCATG
>CAUHBX010000004.1 GCA_959604475.1 uncultured Eubacteriales bacterium | reverse complement strand
ACATATTAAAGGGCTCTTTGATTAAGCCGTTGAGGTGATGGAATGAATATAGTAATAAGCAATAAGGACGAAAGGCCAATATATGAGCAGATAACGTCCCAGATGAAAAAAATGATACTGTCTGGCGAGCTTGGGGAAGGGGAAATGCTGCCGTCAATGCGTGTGCTTGCAAAGGATTTGCGCATTTCCGTAATTACCACAAAACGCGCCTATGAGGAGCTGGAAAAGGACGGCCTGATAGAAACCGTAACGGGAAAGGGCTCCTTTGTGGCGGAGCAGAATACCGAGCTTATAAAAGAGGAAAAACTGAAGGATATCGAACAGAAGCTGGGAGTCCTTTGGGAAGAAGCTAAGCTGTGCGGAATCAGCTGCGCAGAGCTTATAAAAATGCTGGAATTAATATGCGGGGAGGAATAAGTATGAATGCGCTTCAAATAGACAACTTAACTAAGCATTATAAAAATTTTACACTTAATAACGTGTCCTTTAATATTCCCGAGGGGACTATAATGGGGCTTATAGGGGAAAACGGGGCAGGCAAAAGCACGATTATCAATCTGATAACTGGAGCTGCCGTGATGGACAGCGGACAAATAAGCATATATGGAAAACTATCTGATAAGCTTTCAAAGGACGAAAAGGCTGAAATAGGTACAGTTATTTCCGGCTGCGGCTTTCCTGAGGAGCTTACGGCCTCTGATGTTAATAATATTATGAAAAGCGTGTATAAACAGTGGGACAGTAAAAAATTCTTTGAATATATAGAGCGCTTTTCACTTTATAAAAAAAGCAGGATAAAGACCTATTCAACCGGCATGAAGGTAAAGCTTGAAATAGCCATAGCCCTCTCGCATAACGCAAGGCTCCTAATACTTGACGAGGTTACAAACGGTCTCGACCCGTCGGCAAGAATGGAAATACTGGATATGCTTCTGGATTTTATCCAGGATGAAAAACGGGCTGTCCTCATTTCATCCCATATAATAGGCGACCTTGAAAAAATATGCGATTACATTACGTTTATCCATAAGGGCAAAATTGTTTTTTCCGAAAACAAGGATGATATTTTGGATAAGTACGCCGTAATAAACGTAGACGGGAAGAAGATGAAAGAGTTGGACGATAAGGCGGTTATTTCGGTCAGCCGTACAAATTTCTCAGAAAAGGCCCTTGTTTACAGGGACGCAATACCTTTAGGCTTTGAAACGGAAAAAACGTCGATTGAGGACATAATGCTTTATTATATAAAAAGGAGTGATAAATAATGCTTGGACTTATGAAGAAGGATTTTCTCCTTGTTAGGAAGCAGCTTTTGATTGTTGTGGGAATTATGGTGTTTTACACCTTTATCCTGGGTTCAGGCAAAAGCTTTGACTATCAAATTGGGCTTTTCGGCGGGTATACTGTTGCGTTCATGGCTATAATCCCGGTAACGATGCTCGGCTACGATGAAAAAAACAAATGGGGAAAATACTCGTCAGCCATGCCAATTAACAGAAAGGAAAATGTTATAAGCAAGTTTCTTGTTATGCTTTTATTCCTGCTTGTGGACCTTCTGGCCTTTGTTATAGTCGGCTTTATGAAGGGAGCGGATATTATTTTGTCGGGAATAAGCGTTTTTTCGCTTGCCATCAGCGTAAGCTCGCTTATTCTTGCGGTTTCTTACAAATTCGGAACTGATAAGGGACGTTTTATATTTGCGGGAATTATTTTTGTGACAATGGCTGCGCTGGCATATTTTTTTACAGATAAAGCCCCTTCGCTGCCAAGTGTGGGTAAATCATTTGAATTGGTTTCAGTGGACGCAATGGCATACATTTTTCTGGCAATAGCATTGCTGATTTATTTGGCCTGTATGATGTTTTCAATCCATGTCTACTCCAAAAAGGACTTATAAAATAAGCCCGGACTGTGCTTAGGATTTTTATAAGCTCGGTTCAGGGCTTTTTTTATCTGTTCACTTGTATCCGGCCTGAATTTTTGATATTTTAATATAAACAGAATTGATAAATTAGGATTTAAATATAAAGTCCGTTTATGAATGGAGGTATGTTATGGAAACCGGAGTATCCCTTGATTCCTATAAAATTTTTTGTACCGTGGTACGGACCGGAAATATGTCGGCGGCTGCCAAGGAGCTTTTTATATCCCAGCCTGCGGTCAGTATGGCCATGAAGCAGCTTGAGGACAGGCTGGGCAGCCCTCTGCTTGTGAGGACAACTAAGGGGGTAAGGCTGACGCCGGAGGGGAAGGTGCTTTATACCTATTTAGATATGGCCCTCAATATGGTAAAGACAGCGGAGCATAAGTACTACGAAATGGCAAATCTGGAAAAGGGCGAGGTGAGGATAGGCGCAAGCGACGTTGTAATCAGCGGCTATCTTATGCCCTATATAGAAAAATACAGCAACGCCTATTCGGACATACGCATAAAGGTAGTGAATAAGACGACCTATGAGTCTTTGGAGCTGCTTAAAAGGGGAGTAATAGACATGTGCTTTGTAAACCTGCCCATTGAGCACGGGGAGGACATGGAAATAACCAAATGCGTTGAAATTCACGACTGCCTTATCGGAGGGACAAGATATAAGGAGCTAGCTGAAAAAGGTCTTGAGCTTTCACAGCTTTCCGATTATCCGCTCCTGCTTCTGGAGGATATGAGCAACACAAGAAAACAGCTTGACAAATTCGCGGCGGAAAACGGAATGTTTTTTAAGCCCATAATTGAGCTTGCAAGCTACGACATTCTTATACAGTTCGCTAAAATAAATCTCGGGCTGACTTTTATAATAAGGGAATTTGACAACAGCGCCATTGACTCAAAAACTATTTTTGAGATACCCTTAAAGCCACAGCTTCCCACACGCTATGTAGGCCTTGTCAAGCTCAAAAACGCGGCCCTTTCCTTTGCCGCCAACAGGTTTTTGGAAATGCTGGGACTTGAGGAGGCGGGAAAATGAAAATACTCCACACGTCGGACTGGCATTTGGGAAAAATGCTTGAAAACAGGACAAGATATGCCGAGCAGCAGCATTTTATAGACGAAATAGCAGAAATAACGGAAAAAGAGGATATAGACATTGTTATTTTGTCGGGAGACGTTTTTGATACGTCTAATCCGCCTGCTATGGCCGAAACAATGTTCTTTGATTCAATTGTCCGCCTTGCGGGCAATAGGAGAAGGCCGGTAATTGTAACCGCCGGAAACCATGACAGCCCGGACAGGCTTATGGCCGGTGCTGGGGTTCTGCGTCCCTACGGAGTGTTTATACTGGGCAGGCCAAGGGATACTATACCTGATATGGAATTTGACGGCTACAGGATTTTCTCGGATGAAAACGGGGCTGCTGTCGTGGATAAAAACGGCGAAAGGGCCGTAATAGCTGCCCTGCCCTATGTAAGCGACAAGCGTATTGACGAGATAATTGGAGAGGCAGGAGACGATGGGGAAAACGCCGCCGGCTACTCACAGAAAGTTAAAACGCTGCTTGATATGCTCTCAGCAGGCTTTAGGGAGGATACTGTAAACATAGTCTCGGCACATCTTTATACTGCTGGAGGGGAGGAAAGCGGAAGTGAAAGGAGCATACAGCTTGGAGGAAGCTATTGTGTAAACGCTGACGCTTTCCCAAAAGATGCACAGTATATCGCCCTTGGGCACCTCCACAGGCCGCAGACTGTGCCGGGGCTTCACAGGCGTGCGTATTACTGCGGCTCGCCTCTGGCCTACAGCAGGGATGAGACAGTTTATTCCAAGGCGGTAAATGTTGTGGATATAAAGGCCGGAGTTATTGCTGAGATTGAAAAAATACCGCTCAGCTGCATAAAGCCTATTGAGGTTTACAAATGCGGCTCCATTGAGGAGGCGGTGAAACGCTGCGAAAAAGAAAGCGGAAGGGACAGCTATGTTTATTTGGACATAAAATCCGACAGAACGCTGACTATGGAGGAAATACGCCTGCTTAAGTCTCTTAAAGCCGACATAATGGATATACGCCTTATACTTGACGGCGCTGAAAGTGCGGCGGTTGAGGAAAGGGAGGCGCTTTCGCTTAAGGACGGCTTTGTAGACTTTTATAAGAAAAACCGTGCGGCGGAGCCGGACAGCGAGCTTGTCGAGCTGTTCCTGTCCGTAATGGGAGAGGGGGATGTACAGTGAGGCCTGTCAGACTGAGAATAAAAGGCATAAACAGCTTTAATGAGGAACAGACAATAGACTTTGAAAAGCTTACGAAGGACGGGCTTTTCGGCATTGTAGGCGATACGGGAAGCGGCAAAAGCTCAATTCTTGACGCCATGACAATTGCGCTGTATGGCGACCTTTCAAAGGATACCAATGAATTTATAAATAAGGAGGCGGACACGGCGTCCGTTGTTTTGGATTTTGCGGTTGAAGAAAACGGCAGAGAGGAGTTTTACAGGGCGGAGCGTACCTTCAAGAGGACTGGAACCAAGGAGTGTGCCGCCGGAATAGCCAGGCTGTCCAAGGGGCTTGAAGGTGCTTCGGTGCTCGCCGATAAGACAAGGGAAATGAACAGGGCGATAGAGACGATAATCGGCCTGTCCTTCGGGGACTTTACAAGAACGGTTGTACTTCCGCAGGGCAAATTCAGTGAGTTTTTAAACCTCAGAGGCGCCGAAAGGCGCGCTATGCTTGAGAGGATATTTAATCTTGAAAGATATGGTTCGGCTCTTGCCGCAAGGCTTAAGGCTGAAAGGGCCGAAACAGGAGGCAGGCTGAATGCGCTGAGCTCCAAAATAGAGGTTTACGGCGATATTAGCAGGGAATTGTGTACAATAAAGCGGGCTGAGCTTGAGACTGTGAAAAAGGAGCTGAAAACGGCGTCTAAAAGGCTTGAAAGCATAAGGGCGCAGGCCGCAGAAGCGGAAAAAATCAATACGCTTCAGGAAAAAATTACAAAATGCCTTAATGAGCTGAGGCTCATAGAAGAGCAGAAAAATGGCATAGAAGCCTTTGCTGAAGGGATTGGTATTTACGAACTGACGCAGGAAAATATGTCGGAGGCTGTAAACGCCTTTAAACAGGCTGTAAGGCTGACGGCGGAAATAAAAAATGACCATGCGGCAAAAAAGGAGCTGCTTACGAAGCTAAATGGTATTAAGTACTCTATTGACAAGCTGAGCAAAGAAAAGGCAGCAGTTATTACTGATATTGAACTGGCGAAAAAGGCTGTCGAAGCCGCTCAAAGGCACAGAGAGGAGCTGTCCCGTGAAAGAAGCCGTGATTTGGATGAAATGATAAAGGGCGGAGACAGGCTTAAGGAAGCAAGGGAGGCTGTTTATATCGCCAAGGAAAGCTTTGTAAAGCAGAAAACGCTGCTTGGTGAAATCAACGTCCTTATTTCTGAAATAAAGGCGGAAAACGACAGGCTGGCGGCCCTTAATGAAAGCCTTGAGGGCCTGGAAAAGGAGAAACGGGAAAACAACAGCGCCATTGAAAGCGCTGAAAACGGAATAAGCCTTATGAAGGACAAAAATATGGCCGCAATACTGGCAAGGGGACTCGAGGACGGAAAGCCGTGCCCCGTCTGCGGCTCTGCCAAGCACCCAAGCGCTGCCAAAAGCGTGGAAAACGCGGTTATAGAGGCATGTGAAAAGGAGCTGAAAAGCCTTAAGGCAAAGGCCGCGGATATTGACAAACAGATAAATAAGGCAAAAGCGGGTATCGGTGCCTCCCAAAGCCTTGCCGGAAGGAAAAACGCTGAGAAGGCCGTAAAAGAAGCGGAGGCCGGTTCAAAGACTCTGGCTCAGCTTAAGAATATTTTTGACAGGGCAAAGGCTGAATATAAAGAAGAGGAAAGAAAAGCTGAGGAACGCAAAAAGGCCCAGGAGAAGGAAAAGGCATATCTGGATGCGGAGAAAAAGGAAAAAGAGGCAAGGCAGAGGCTGGAAGGCTTGCTTGAAAAGGACAGACATGCCGAAAAGGCTATAGCTGAAGGACTGACGCAGACCAAAATAGCCGAGTCTGAGCTGGACAGGCTGGATGTTGCCATTCAGGCTAAACAGAAAGAGATAATTCAGATTGCCGGTGAACGTGAGCCTTCCGCACTTTTGAAGGAGGCCGAAAGGGCGGCGGAGGTTCTTGGGGATTATTCAAGGCGCAGAAATCTTGCTGAGGATAATTTAAAATCGCTTAAAGACGAGCTTGGAGACAGGAAAACGGATGATAAAGCTCTTGAGGTCCTTCGCTATGAGCTGAAAGGGGCGGAGGCGGCAAAAGAAGAAAAATCCAACGAGGCCGCCGTAAGGGAAAAGGAGCTTGCAGGCATGGAGGAAAGCGCTGACATTGTAGAGGCCCTTAAAAAGGAAAAGGCATCCTGCCAGAAAAAATTTGATATGCTTAACGAACTGGCCAGGCTTACGGAGGGCAACAAATTTGTGGAATATATGGCGGAAAACCAGCTTAAATACATAGCCGCCGACGCTTCGGTAAGGCTTAAAAATATAAGCGGCGGAAGATACGCCCTGGAGCTTTTGGACGGCGAGTTTATAATAAGGGACGACTTCTGCGGCGGAATAAAGCGCAGGCCGGCGACACTGTCGGGCGGGGAAACCTTCCTGACCTCATTTGCGCTGGCGCTGTCCCTTTCGGACAGAATACAGATGAAAAACAGCTCGTCACTGAAATTTTTCTTTTTAGACGAGGGATTTGGAACGCTTGACAAAAATACCCTGGACATAGTTATGAAGTCCCTTGAAACGCTGTGCCAATCGGGTATGAGCGTCGGCCTTATAACCCATGTGGAGGAGGTAAAGGAGAGGCTTCCTGTAAAGCTTGTGGTAGAGCGTGCGGTGCCTGGAGAGCGTGGAAGCATGGTAAGAATCAGAAGCTGAGAGTTTTATGTGGATTGTATGGTCTAAACTGTACAAAAATCGGTCATGTATTAGGTAAGAATGTTATAGCATTATAACGAATATGAGGTTTGTTTATTGTTCCGATTGCAAAGGAAAGTGGCGTAAAGTACAATATAGCCTGGGTGTAAAATAATATTTTTATGTACAGGAGGAAGAATAATGGGTTCATTAGACGGATTAAAGGTGCTTGACTTTTCAACTTTGCTTCCGGGCCCCTACGCGACGCTTATGCTTGCGGATATGGGTGCCGAGGTGCTTAAAATAAGCTCGGCTAGCAAACCGGATATTGTACTTGACTATCCGCCGTTTATTGGGGAGACGGGAATTTCAGCGTGCCAGGCTTGGCTTGGGAGAAATAAGAAAACAATGTTCCTTAACCTTAAAACAGAGGAAGGAAAGGCTGTTGTTAAGGAGCTTGTAAAGGAATACGATATAGTGCTTGAGCAGTTCCGCCCCGGCGTTATGGATAAGCTCGGCCTTGGCTATGAGGATTTAAAGAAGGTAAACCCGGGAGTTATCTACTGCTCGCTTACCGGCTACGGACAGACAGGCCCGCTCAGGCTTGCGGCGGGACATGACATCAACTATATGTCAAGAAGCGGTATAATTTCACATGCGGGACGTAAGGAAAGCGGCCCCTCGCTTATGAACTTCCAGATTGCCGATATAGCGGTTGGCTCCCTTAACTCGGTTATCGGTATACTTGCGGCTGTAAACTACAGAAGAAATACCGGAAAGGGACAGTTTGTGGACGTTGCAATGATGGACGGCTGCGTTCCCTTCAACAGCCTTGACGGCGCCAGCTTCCTTGTATCTGGCGAAGAGCCTAAGCGTGAGGGCGAAAGGCTTAACGGAGGCTGCATGTACGATTTCTACGAGACAAAGGACGGCCTTTATATGAGCGTGGGCTCTCTTGAGCCGCAGTTCTGGAAATCCTTCTGCATGGCTATCGGCCGTGAGGATTTAATCGACGGAACGGTATGGCCTGAAAATGTAGACGAGGTTAAGGCTGAAATCAGGGGTATATTCAAGACTAAGACCAGGGACGAGTGGACAGAGGTATTCTCACACTATGACGCGTGCGTGCAGCCGGTTCTTAATCTTAAGGAGGCGCTTCTTGAGGACGAGCAGGTTAAGGACAGGGAAATGGTTGTGGACGTTGACCTTCCGCTTCATGGCGGGGTTAAGGTTAAACAGCTTGCCACATCAATCAAGCTCAGCGAATGTCCCTGCGAGTATAAGTTTGCAGGCTACCCTGTAGGCTACCATACAAAGGAAGTTATTGAGAAGCTTGGACTCAGCTATGAAGAACTCGAGGCAAAGGGCGTATTTAAATAATTAAAAAATCCGGCGCAAAGCCGGATTTTATTTACATATAGGCTTTAATAGTGTAAACTGACAGAGTAAAGGGGTGGTTATATGGGCCGTTTAAATGAGTTTCTAAATGGCGGAAGAGAAGTATTTATGACCTTCGAGGAGGACAAGTACTTTTCCGTTGCCAGTATACTGAACGAGCACAATATCAAATGCAGACGGTATACAAAATATCTGGGAAACAGGTTCAATATCAGGGCTCCCGGCGAAAGGGAGGATTTAAAAACCCAGTACTCAATTTATGTTTCCAAAGAGGATTATGAGGAAGCCTCATACCTTATCAGGGAATTTTATAAGGGATGAAACTAATTGCAGCCAATCAAAAAGTTTTGGCTCTGACAAGCTGGCCGGTGGCTTTGCGGTTTATTGAATGCACAAAGGGGGAAAAGGGCTATGAAAGGGATTTTTGATAGTAGATACACTGTGGATGTGACTAAAGTGACAGCGGACGGAGACCAGCTTACACTTTTCCTTTCTTTCAACGGTCGTGATTATCCTGATTTTATAAACCATTTAGACAGTAAGTTTTTAAAAAAGCAGGCTATTTTTTATCGGGATGATAATTTAAAGGGTCAATTTATAATAAAGGGTTCAAGCTTTTCAGGAGAGCCACTTAATGATGAGGTCCGAGACATGCTGAACCTAGAAGCACAAAGGAACGGGCACATTCATTTTCATGAAAGAAGAGATTTCTGGAACTATATATTCGAGGGCAGCATGACTTTAAAATTTACAGAAGACCAAACAACTCAAAAATGCGTTGAACGGACGGAATAACAAAGATATATGGGGTGCGCTATGGCAAAGAAAAACTCAAGAAATACAAAGGGCAGGATTATTTCGGCGGCGTGGGAGCTGTTTTATGAGCAGGGCTACGATGATACCACCGTGGAGGAGATAATCGAAAAATCACAGACGTCAAAGGGGTCCTTTTACCATTATTTTGAGGGCAAGGACGCCCTTTTAAGCTCCCTGTCAATATTATTCGATGAGAAATACCAGGAGCTTATGGCGGGAATAGATAAAGATATGGACAGCTTTGACAAGCTTATGTATCTTAACAGGGAGCTGTTTAAAATGGTGGAAAACAGCATATCGCTGGACCTTCTTGCAAGGCTTTATTCTTCCCAGCTTGTAACAAAGGGAGAAAAGCACCTTCTTGACCATAACCGCGTTTATTTTAAGGTTTTAAGGCAGATTGTAATCGAGGGCCAGCAGAGGGGGCAGATAACGGACGAGGTATCCGTAAATGAAATTGTAAGGACATACGCCATGTGCGAAAGGGCCTTTTTATACGACTGGTGTATATGCAACGGCGATTATTCGCTTTTGCAGCATTCTAAGCAGATGCTGCCCATGCTTTTAGGCTGTTTCAAGATAAAAAACAGCGGTTTATAATTATTATTTTAAAAGTTATCAAAATTATTTTATAAATAGTCCAATCATATTTTGCTTGAAATTAGGAGTTAAACAGAATAATTATCAAAAACAGTATAGAATAAAGTCTATATTGCGTTCTGTATTCCGTTCTTACCGGATTTATGGTATACTGTAATGGCGAAGAAGCGGAGACAAGGCACGGAAAATAGGAATTTTGTCTGTTCGCAGATGTAAGTTCCTATTTTTTATGCTTTGGGGCGCTCCGCACAGATTAAATGTAAAGGGGTAGTTAAAATGGGAACATCTCAAATCTGCATTATGATTTCCATCTGCGTGTACCTTGCGGCCATGCTTGTGGTGGGCTTCATATGCTCAAAAAAGAACAACACTGCGGATGACTTTTATCTTGGGGGAAGAAAACTCGGCCCTATCGTAACGGCAATGAGCGCCGAGGCGTCGGATATGAGCAGCTGGCTTTTAATGGGCCTTCCCGGCGTAGCGTATCTTTCAGGTATATGCGACGCGGGCTGGACTGCAATCGGCCTTGCGCTTGGTACATACGTAAACTGGCTTATAGTGGCCAAGCGAATAAGAAGGTACTCGCATATTTCCAATAACGCAATTACAATTCCGGACTTTTTCTCAAACAGGTACCGTGACAGCAGCAATATTATTATGATAATATCGGCGCTTGTAATTCTCATTTTCTTTGTGCCTTACACTGCATCAGGGTTTGCCGCTTGCGGGAAGCTCTTTTCAAGCCTTTTCGGCGTAAATTACCTTACGGCTATGATAATAAGCGCGGTAATAATAGTAGGCTATACGGCGCTTGGCGGATTTTTGGCTGCCAGTACAACGGACCTTATTCAGAGCATTGTAATGACCATAGCGCTTGTTATTGTTCTTGTCTTTGGCATCAGTGTTGCGGGCGGCTTCGGCGCGGTTATTGACAACGCCAAAAACCTTCCGGGATATTTTTCAATGAACGCCATGTTTGACGTTGCCTCAGGTACGGCTAAGGAGTACGGCTTTATTACAAAGCTTTCAACACTCGCTTGGGGTCTTGGATATTTTGGTATGCCCCATATCCTTTTGAGGTTTATGGCGATAGAGGACCATAAAAAGCTTGCGCTTTCAAGAAGGATAGCTACAGTTTGGGTTGTAATTTCACTGGCAATCGCTATTTTTATCGGTGTTGTCGGCCTTGCAATGTCCAACGCAGGCGCGGTTGAGACCCTTGAAGGCTCTGCTTCGGAGACAATAATAGTAAGGATTTCGGCTCTCTTAAGCAGTAAGGGTGTACTTCCGGCACTTGTGGCGGGCGTAATACTTGCGGGTATACTGGCCTCCACTATGTCTACAGCGGATTCCCAGCTTATTGCGGCTTCATCGGCGGTATCAAAGAACCTCTTTGGCGTGCTGAAGATAAATACAGACGCTAAATCAACAATGAAAACTGCAAGGGCAACCCTTCTTATAATCGCCGTTATCGCTGCCTTTATAGCAAGAAACCCTGACAGCTCGGTATTTGGGATAGTATCGTTTGCGTGGGCCGGCTTCGGAGCGGCATTTGGGCCGGTTGTGCTTTTCGCCCTTTTCTGGAGGCGTTCAAACAGGTACGGTGCGATAGCCGGCATGCTTACAGGAGGAGCTATGGTATTCATCTGGAAGTACCTTATTAAGCCTATGGGCGGACTTTGGGGCATTTATGAGCTTCTTCCCGCTTTTATAATATCAAGCCTTGCTATTGTAATAGTAAGCCTTCTGACAAAGGCCCCTTCAAAGGAAATCACAGACGAATTTGACATGGTTAAAAATTTAAAGGATTAAAATAAAACGGCGTGACACTGTCACGCCGTTTTTTTAATTAAATATACACTCAACCAGTTCTTCGGCCGTAATGTCTCCCAGCATATCCTTAAGGGGCAGGGGCATGACGGCTTTTTTAATTTCCTCGGGAGCAAAGGGAGCCCCAGTCATAGCTCCTTCAAGGCCGTCTATATCAGCTGTGGACATAAAGTCGCCGTATATGCGGCATTCGGTGATTATGCCGTTATCGACCCTTAAGCATACTTCTATGAAGCCGCCGTCAAACTTGGCTGAGGTTTTAATATCCATAGGCTGCACAGTGCGGAAGGTCCACTCAGGGTTTTCATATTTGGCCTTTTTAAGCTTCTCAACTGACTCAATGTCTGCCATTGTAAGCTCGTAGGCTTCAAAATCAACGTCTTTGGAAAAGGAAATGGCCAGTGCCTTCCAGAAATCCTCGATGCTTGTTCCCTCCGGCAGGTAATCAGCTATGTTTCCCACACGGCTTTCAACGGATTTTGTACTTTTGGAAACAAACTTTTCGGGCCTGACATTAAGGGCGCCTGCTATCCTTCCTATATCAGAATTAAAAAGCAGTGTTCCGTGGTGCAGTATCCTGTTTTTATAAATGCGCTGTGCGTTTCCTGATATTTTTCTGCCTTCTATTGTTATGTCGTTCCTTCCGTTGGCCTCGGCCTTAACCCCTATGTCTGACAATACCTTGATTACAGGCCTTGTAAAGTCGTTTATAGTAAAGCCGTCTGTCTCGTTCATTTCAGTTATAAAGGAAAAATTCAGGTTGCCCAAATCGTGATATACAGCGCCTCCCCCGGTTGTCCTTCTGACTACGGAAATATTGTTTTTCCCGACAAATCCAGCGTTTATTTCCTCATAGGCGTTTTGATTGTTACCGATTATTACAGCGTTATCATTTTGCCAAAGTATAAGAAAGCTGTCATTTATTTTATTCGTTAAAATATATTCCTCCAGCGCCAGATTGTAATATGCGTTTGTGCATTTGTTCTCGATGTAGTGAAGCTTTTTGTACATTTTATCTAACACCCCTCATAAAATTTATTATAAAATGACATATAGTTAAGCAATTGTCAAAAATAAAATGGTTAAAAACCTGACAATATTAATATAGTTAAACAAATATCTTTTATTGACCAGAAAATACTGATATGATATGATTATATCACATAGGGTTCTGCAATGTAAAATCAAATATGCGGAACAAATACATGCCAAAAGGAGAGAGTGTAATGAGCGAATTTGTAGGAAAAATTAAAGAGCTTCCTGAAGCACTGGGGAATTTTATGCCTAATTCATCTAAGAAGGTTATTTTCGGACCGACGCATTTCTGGCCTGATTATGTTTTAAGATGCTTTGACCTGGAGCCGCTTGCCGGTTCGCATGAACCCCATACCCATGAATGGTGTCATTGGATGGTGGTATTCGAGGGCAAGGGCGTATTTGCCGTAGACGGCGTGGAATATCCCGTTGAAAGAGGCATGTGGTGCCACATTCCCAGCAATATACCCCATAATTTCTATAACTCATCTGACAGCGAGCACCTTGTATTCCTTTGCATCGTCCCTCCGGAAGGAGACGTTAATCCGACGCTTGCAGGCTCTAAGGGCTGCTGATGGAAATAAATAAAAGGAGACTGATATAATGTACGAGAAAACCTATAAGGTAACCGCTAAAAAAGTAGGCGACGTTGAAGTAGACATCGAAGCAAGAGGACATAAAATTAAGGCTGACGAGCCCGTTGCACAGGGCGGCACGGATAAGGGCATGAACCCCGTTGAAATGCTCCTTAGCAGTATTGCAGCATGCCAGACAATTACAACATCTGTTTACGCGGAGTCAATGGGAATTAAAATTGACGAAATGTCAGTAGAGGTAGAGGGCGACATGGATTCGGCAGGCTTCATGGGCTATGCGAAATTCAGACCCGGCTTCACTAACATCAGGACACACGTTAAAATTAAATCGGAGTCTGACCCCGCGATGGTACAGCAGCTTATCGACCTTGTCGAGATAAGATGCCCTGTTGAGGATTCGGTTAAAAACGGCGTAGAAATGTCAAAACCCGTAATTGATGTAGAGAAGTAGTTTAAAAGAGAGGAAGAATACATATGAGCGAATACGTAGGAAAAATTAAGGACTTGCCCGAGGCACCCGGCAACTTTATTGAAAACGCTTCCAAAAAGGTTATTTTCGGACCCACACGCTTCTGGCCCGACTATGTTTTAAGATGCTTTGACCTTAAGCCGGGGGCAGGAGAGAAGGAACCCCATACACATCCCTGGTCACATTGGGTTGTAATTTATGACGGAGAAGGCGTTTTCTCAATTGAAGGCGTTGAGTATCCGGTAAAAAGAGGCGATTGGCTCCATGTACCGGGAGGCATTCCTCACTACAACTATAATTCATCAGAAACAGAAAACTTCTGCTTCCTTTGCATCGTACCTCCTGAAGGCGATGTAAGCCCGCTTCTTAACGGAAAAGGCTGCTAAGGGATTTTGTAAACAATTAACTGATATGGGCGGTCTATGACCGCCCTATGTTTTAGCTGAATTTAGGAAATTTGAGGTGGAAATATGGCTAAGCTTTTGGTTTTACCGAAATTATCTGTTGTA
>CAUHBX010000003.1 GCA_959604475.1 uncultured Eubacteriales bacterium | reverse complement strand
TATAATTTTCCGCTATCTGCTTTTCCGTCCAGTCGGGAAAAAACGCCCTGTACTGCTCCCTCACGTCCTCCGGTACGCTTATATCGCAGGAGGCCCTGCCCGAGGTTGTTTTTAAATGCCGTTTTCCTCCGGCCTGATTAACCGCTGCCTGCCGTGCCGCTGCCTGCTGCAGCAGCTCAACCTCCCTGCGGTGTGCAAGATAATAGGCGTCGGCAACACTAAGTCCCCTCTGAAGCAGGCCGACCACAGCCGCGTCGCCCTGTATATCGTCCACAGTTTTAATGCCGCAGGAGGGAAGCTCCATATTCAGCCGGTCTATATCCTCCTGCATACGCCTTCTTCCGCTCTCAATCCTGGCCGCCCTTTCCTCCTGTCTGTTAGCCTCTGTTTCACATTCGGACAGCTCCTTGAGAGCCGAGCGGACATAGCTGTCAAATTCCTCCCTGGTGGCTGTTCCGTCCATAATTTTTTCAAGGATTTCCTCACCCTCCGTTTCCGCGCCGGCATAGTAATCCCCGTCATCCTCCGTCAGGATATCCATTGCTTTGTATGTATCTTCTGCCTCTTCCTCCTGTGCTTCGTTATCCATAAAATCGTCCTCGTCCATGTATTTCACACTCCTTTGCCGGGCTCTTCCTTATCTGTCTGCTCTCAGGTCGTCTCCCTTTTTTACTGCCGGCTTTTTGCCGCCTTCGTTTTTACAGTCGGCTTCCACATACATGCTGCCTGTGTTTTTGATTTTTCCTGCCATCGTATTTTTGCCCTTGTCCATGCTTTTCACCTCCCTTCCTGATTAAGCCTCCTGATTTGCTGCCCTGCGGCTCTTCAGCATTTCGCATATGCTGCCCGCGTTTGGATAATGGTACTTCTCCATAGCTGCCCAGTAGAGTATACGCGTGTCCGTCTGCCTGGGGTCGCCGAATGCCCCGCTCTGGTAGGCCTCCTTAGCCGCCTGCCATAGCGCCTCCCTGCTTTGTGCCATGCCCGCCGTGTCACAGCTGAAAAGGAAATCGTCGTTCCAGTACAGCTCCCCCGCGTCGTCCCGCTCCAAAAAGTCGTACCTGTCAAAAATGCCGTACTCCGCATCTCCCACAGGGCTGCGGCTGTTGGTGGGCCTCGGCTCGTCGGCGCCCAGATTGCCGTTAACATGCACAATGGGCTTTGTCCAGTCGGCAAATTCCTTTTCGTTGACGCTTCCGTCTCCCCTTATAAAAAACCTGGGGGCCGCCGCCATGACGGCATTTTTGACTATCGCCTGGTTAAGCCTGTCAATCTGCTCCTGGGCGTTTTTGCATACGTCTATGTAGCCGAAGCCGCAGGGCGTGCCCTCGGAGGGGAACAGCCTGTCAAAGACAAAGGGATATTTGCCGTGGTCGTACCAGCCCCTCTGGGCCCTGCTTGCCCCATAAATTGCCGCTCCGTTTTCGTCCTCCCCTATAACCGGCCTTTCGGTGTCGTTTTCCGTCGCGTATATTACAGTTGTATTAACGTATTTACAGTAGTGCAGGACACATTTCCCGCCGCTGTATTTCCTGTAGTACCAGTCCACCACAAGGCTTTTTCCGCTTGTATCCACCGCGTCGTCGTAAATGTATTTGGCCGTTGTCACGCCGTTTTGGGCAAGCCTTCCCTTAAGGCTGGGATACAGCGCCTCCAGCACGTCGTTGTCGATCAGCTCCGTTGTGAAAATGTTTCTGCTCTTCTGCAAATCCGTAATGCCCGGCTCCCAGAAAATGTTCAGTATATCCACCTTTTTTATCGCTATGTCGCCAAGGCCGTTAAGCTTTGACCCGTCCCAGAAAACGCCGTATATTCCCGTACCCGTTTTAAGCTTCTGCCACAGCACGTCGGAATAGGTTTCCTCAAAGTCGTTCTGCTCCAGCACTGCCGGGATAATTGAGGACAGCCTGGACGCCTCCTCCCTGTCGCTTTCCTCCCTTGGAAGCACGTTAGGCTCGGGAAAGGCCTCGATGCCGTCGGCGTGCTTGTTTATAATTACGTTGAACAGCCATGCAGAAGCGGGCTTAAGCTCGTCCCCGCCGCCCTTCATATAGCGCCAGTGTCTCAGCTTCCACCACTGCTCATTCTCAATCGTTTTGTTTTCAAGGGCTGTCTTTCCGCTTTTATATTTCCTTAAAATTGTGTTGGCCTCGCGCAGCTCCTGCTCCCCTATGGCCGCTTTTTCAGCGTTCATGCTCTTACCCTCCTGATTTTAATAATTTCCTGTCACACCAGCATATTAAGCGGGTCGGAAATAATCCTTTTTTCCTCCCTTACAATTGGCCTTATGGGCCTGTCCATGCAGAAATACCTCCATTCGTCGGCGGCGTGGTCCTCTCCCGACGTATCCAAATCCTCCGGGTTTGACGCGCTGAAGCTCAGCAGCGGCACCGTCCTTATGAACGCCCTGCAGTTCTCAAACACATACATTCTCGGATAGCCCTCGCTGTCAAACTGCAGGCGGTAATGGCACTGCATCCAGCCCGCTATGCGCTTATTGTCCCCGGGAGTAAAATACACTCCGTACCTTGCCGCCGTGTCCGCCACGGACTCGCCCCTGCTAATGTCAAAGGGCTTTATTACATGTGTGAAGCGTAGTTCACTTTTTTCCTTATCATTGCCAATTTTAAAATCCTCAAAAAACTGCCCGTCGAATATATCCCATTTTCCGTAAAGCCACGCCTGCTTAAGCTTCGGCGGAAGGGCCTCAAGCTGTTTTATATAGTCGGGCTGCGCCTTCATAAGCGCAGTATTGTCGCTTACGAGGGATTGGATAAAGCTGTAGTCCTCGGGGTTCTCCCCGTCCTTAAAGCGCCTGTCCACAAAAAGCCTTTTTATGTAGCCGTGTCCCCTTCCTCCGGGATTGCAGGTGTAGTATACACGCTTTGGAAACGGGTTTACTCCCCTTACGCAGGCCGCTATGCTTTTCATCTGGTACTCCGACAGCTAGGGTGGCCTCGTCAATGAATATAACGTCGTACTCAACGCCCTGAATCCTGTCAAGGTCGCCGTCCCTGTCGCAGTACATGAAGTTGATGGTGCTGCCGTTCATAAACCTTAATATTTTGTCCCTGTCGTTATATACGGCTGCCCCGGCAAGCTCGTTCCTGAGGATGTTGATGTGGTTGTTCATAAGCTCCGGATAGCTCCTTCTGACTATCAGCAGCCTTATTCCTGAGTAGCGGAAGGCCAAAAGCTTAGCCTTTGTCCTTACTGCCCAGCTTTTGCCGCCTCCGCGCGCACCCCCGAAGGCGATGTGCTTATGCCTGTCAAGAAGGAATAACCTTTGCTTCCCATTCGGCTGTTCTATTAAAATATCCAAACTGCCACCGCCTTTTGTTCGTTGGAGGCTAAGGTAATCCGCAGGCGGAGACCGCGCTTAGCCGTCGTATTCTTCCCCGCACTCGACGACCAGCCTTATCCGGCCGTCCTTCTCCTCCCCCTCGCCTCGCCTCTTGTCCAGCTCGAATTTCTCCTTCGCCAGCTTTGAGGCCTCGCGCTCCGCCTTTGAAGGGAGTTCGTTCAGGTTCCTGATTACTCCAATCAGTTCCTTCATAGCCGCCGTCATTGTTTTTACGGCAGTGATATTGGTCCGCCCCTCGGAGGTGAACTGCGCTTCATCAGCCGATATATTTTCTATCATAACAGCCATGTTGTCGGCAGCCTTAATAAGCGGGTCCAGCTTCTCCCTCTCCCTCTGGGTCATGGGCCTCCCTCCCTTCTGAAACGATTATATAAAAATAAAAGGCGGGATTTCCATCCCACCTTTTGCTAAATTTCCCTGTATCCGTATTTTCTCCAAAACCTTTTGGTTTTTGTCCTTACCTGTTTTCTCTCATTCTCCCTGCACTCTATTACAAAGTCCTTTATCCATGCCTTGTAGGGGGATTTTTCATAAATCAGTATAAAGCAGTCTATAACCTTTTCCTTAGCCACGTTTACGCACTCCCTTGAATATTCCCCCTTATGCATAAACCTCCTGCTGTCCACGTTCAGAAGAAATGGCATAATATTTTTTTCTTCGGACGGATAGGCCTTTAAAATTTTCGGCAGGCTTTCCACCGCGTTTGAAAACTCCACAATGTCGCAGGAGCGGTAGCAGCCAATATATTTTTTGCTTACGCCCTCCCATTTCCCCTCAGTATCGTTAGCCAGCAGGTTTGGAAGCGTTATAACCGCACCCCATTTTATAAACTTGTTTCCGCTGTCAAGCAGCTCCGCAATTTTATCAAAATACGGGTAAACCAGCTCCGGGCTTTTTTCGCTCAGATACCTGATTGTCTTTTCAGCCGTATATTTAACTGCCGTTGGGTCCTCTTTTGCAATCCCTATCAAATCCGCGGCCAGGCTGTTGTCTTTGTAAACCATGTCCGCGTAATATCCGGTTTCCTCTTTCCGTTTCAGTTCCTCAAACAATTCGCTGTTCATTGCCGTCCTCCTTAAAGCCCGCTTATCTAAGTGCCGTCCCCATACCCACGTCTGTACGGCTTAAGCCTGGCGCAGAGCCTTTCACAGGGGCCAGCTCCGCAATGAACCAGACGTTTTTGTTCAAAATTCCCGATATATACACCCTTCCGCCGTCCTCCAGCAGCATATAATCTCCCGCCAGATATTTATCAGCCCCTTTAAGTATACCGGCGGCGCTGCCGTCGTCAAGCACCAGCGAGTCAATATAATCGTCCACATTCCCTGTATATTCCGACAGCGTGCCTATTTCCTCCCATTGGCTTTCTCCCCTGTCCTGCTGGTACAGCCTTCTGTCTCCGCTTACGTAGTAATACGGAATCGTATCCGGCATATACGCCCGGGAGGACAGCGGATTTACAAAGATGATTTCACTGGCCTCATATGCCTGGCCGTCGGGCTTTTCTCCGGGGTTTGTCATAAACAGCACTGCGGCCGCAAGGCAAAGCAGTACCGCCGCAGCCAGCGGAAAAAGCCCCGGTTTTTTGTAGCCAAGTATGTTTTTAACCCTTCCCTTAACGCCGACCTCGCCAAAGGCCAGAGGGCAGTGCGCAGGCGGATATTCCGAAAATTCCAGAAGCGCCAGCGAATACTCCTTTCTGCCCCGGCCGTCCAGGTATTTTATTACCCGTTCGTCGCAGGCCAGCTCAATATCCCTGCTCATAAGAAAATAGGCCGCCCACACAAGCGGGTTAAACCAGTGCAGGCACAATACGGCAAAGGCCGCGGCTTTTAGCATGTGGTCGCCGCGCTCTATATGCGCCCTCTCATGTGCTGTAACATATTGGCTTTCAACGCCGAAGGGAATATATATCCTCGGCTTAAACAGCCCCATTACAAACGGCGTTTGTATGCCGCACCTGTAAACGCCGCCCTCAGGCACAGCCTCCGCCGTTTCCCTTTTAAGCCTGATATATCCTGCCGCTGCGTAAAGCGCCATGGCAGCACCTCCTGTCAGCCATACTGCAGTCAGGGCGTCTATGGTTTTGCCCCCTCCCTCTGCATAGGGTTTCAAAGCTGCCTCACTAATTACCGTATACTCCCCTTTATCTGCCGGGAGCGTATCTGACAGTACCGCGCTTTGGCTCTCGGCTTGCGGGATAAGCGACAGGGTGCTTGTAAAGCTCACCGGGCACACAAGCCTTATAAGTACAAGCAGCCACATAAGGCTCCTTATGCTTTTTGGGGATTTTATCACAAGCCTCAGGACTATTACCGCGGCAATCATATAGGACGCAGCGGTGCTCAGGTTTATTATATCCAAAAACAGTCCCCGCATGCTATCCCTCCTCATTCTCGTCTATCAGTCTGCGTATCTGTTCCGCTTCCTCGCTTGTAAGCCTGCCGCCGCTTGTAAAGGCTGCGATAAAGCCCGGAAGCGAGCCGCCGAAATTTTTTTCCACAAACTGCCTGCTTTCGGCCATCTGTACCTCGTCCTTAGATACCAGCGAGGTAACTATGCCGTTCACGTTTTTAAGTACTCCCCTTTGGGAAAGCCGTTTTATAACCGTGTACGTCGTGGATTTTTTCCACTCCAACCTTTCCTGGCACAGCTTCACAAGCTCTCCGCTTGATATTGGCTCCTTTTCCCACAGAATGAGGCAGAAACGGTACTCGCTTTCATAAATATCAGGAATTTTCATCGTATCCCTCCGGTCTAACGTATTAGTCTTGTTTTCAGTCTACATCATTAGACCTGACTTGTCAACTGTAACATGGAAAAGCACACCGGCATAGGTTATCAGAGAGAAGGATTGAAGGGATGAAAAAAATGAGGAACTGTTCAACAGAAAGAGTTAAATTTATGAAGGACATAATGGGCTTCAAGCCTGACGCCGTATCGCATTTAAAGGGCGACCCCCTTAATCCGCAGCTTAAGGGCATGGTGCTTTTTTACAACATAGGCACAGGCACGCTTGTAGTTGCCGACATACTGGGCCTGCCCGAGGTAAGGCCCTGCGGAGTATTCGGTTTTCATATACACGAGGGGAACCGCTGCTGCGGCAATACCAAGGACGCCTTTTTGTCAGCCGGCGGCCATTATAACCCCACAAACGAGCCCCACCCCTGCCACGCAGGAGATATGCCTCCGCTTTTTTCCAACAACGGCTATGCATATATGTCCTTTGTAAGCGAAAGGTTTACAGCCGAGGAGGTAATAGGGCGTACGGTAATTATACATTCCAAGCCTGATGACTTCACAACGCAGCCCTCGGGTGATGCCGGCGAAAAAATCGCCTGCGGAGTTATTGAGAAATACGAAAGATAAAAAAATGGGAGGCAGAACTTCTCCTGTCTCCCATTTTCCCGTATTACTCTTCTTAAAATTCTTTAAATTCTTTAACTTCTTTATTTGTTGCCGCCTGGCTGTCTCCTGCCTGTCCCTTGGCTGTCCTCTGCCTGTCTGTCCCTTCACTGCGCCTGTGCCCCTGCCTTTAAGCTGCGGCGTTTTTTTCCGTAAGCCCCTTTGTCCGTTTTCAGGCCGCTTTAGGTTTAAAAATTCATCCTGCTTACATCCAGCGTATCAGGCTCAATTATTACAACGGGCCTGTCCAGCTTCAGCGCGTATCTGACTGTGTAGCCGGTGCCGCTGCCGCTTCTGCTTCGGTCGTACACGGCTATGAGCATATCCGCCCTGTCGGCCATATACCTGTCCCTTGCCAGATAGGCTGACCTGCTGAAGCTTTCACAGACCGTCACGACCTGGTCCGCGTTTGAGAGCAGCACGTTATATCTTTCCCTCTGCTGCGGGCTCCATCGCCTTTCCTGCCCCTTAAAGGGCACAACGCCAACAAGCCTTATATCCGTCCTTTTTCGTCTCATGCCAAGTACAGCCTCCCCTGCCCACATGTCTGTCCCAAGGGCGCAGCCGGTGAGAAACTCCCTCACACCCAATTCGTAAGCGTTATCTATTTCCCTTTGAAGTGCGAATTTAAGTGCGGCGCACAGCGGGCTGTCCTCGTCATATCCAAAATTAAATCCATCCGGCCTATGGCCTGTAAAAGCGCAGGTATGCATACTCAATCACCTCATAAATCAAGTATAGCATAAATGCGTGCCGGGCGGCCATTATTTATCAAAAAATCCCTTGACAGGCTAGCAAGTGCTAGCTATAATAAAGCTAGTAATCGCTAGCCAATTGAAAGGACTGATAAAATGGACCAGCTGGAAAACTATCTTGTTAACGGCGTTGAAAATATAGTCATGCTCGCCCTTAGGGCTTCCCTCTCAAATCCCAGGGAAAGCGCTTTTATGGCCTCCTTTGCCGCTTCCGCCAAAAAGTCGGCTTCCCTTCGCTTAAAAAGTGAAAAAAACGGCGTACATATTCCCCCGTTTCTTATTGCGAGCATCGCCTCCTCCTGCAATCTGCATTGTGCGGGCTGCTACGCCCGCGGCAATAGCTCCTGCGGCGACACAGAAAGCCGAGGCAGCCTATCCGCAGGCCAGTGGGGCCGTATTTTCAGCGAGGCGCAGGATATAGGAGTCAGCTTTATACTGCTGGCAGGGGGAGAGCCCCTTACGCGCCGGGACGTGCTCGAAAGGGCAGCGGAGTTTAAAAAAATACTTTTCCCCGTTTTTACAAACGGAACAATGCTTAAGGGGGAATATATAGGGCTGTTTGATAAAAACAGAAACCTTCTGCCCGTTTTAAGCATAGAGGGCGGAGAGGAAAGGACTGACCTTCGCAGGGGAAACGGCGTTTATGCCTGCCTATGCTCGGTTATGGACAGCCTGCTTAATCACGGAATATTTTACGGTGCGTCAATAACCGTAACGACCGGAAACATCGGTGAGATAACGTCAAATCAGTTTATCGCCGGGCTTTATAAAAAGGGCTGCAGAGCCGTCATTTTCGTGGAATACGTCCCCATTGCGCCGGGAAGCGCCGGCCTTGCCCCTTCGGAATATGAACGCAAGTTCATGTCGGAAAGGCTTGATGGTCTCAGGGCTGAATTTTCCCAAATGCTGTTTATCTCATTTCCGGGTGACGAGCTGGCCTCCGGCGGCTGTCTGGCCTCGGGACGGGGCTTTTTCCACATCAGCCCCGGCGGTCAGGCGGAGCCATGCCCCTTTTCGCCATATTCGGACACGGACGTAAGGGACAAAACCCTTATCCAGGCACTTTCCTCGCCTCTGTTTAAAAGGCTGCGCGAGGGCGCCTGTCTGGAGGGGAGCCACAGCGGAGGCTGCGTGCTGTTTGAAAAAGAGGACGAGGTAAAGGGAATTGTCGGAGGTATGGCATGAATACAAAGGAAAAAATAATAGACGAGGCGCTTACCCTGTTTTCCCAAAGGGGCTACAGCGGCGTAAGCGTAAAGGAAATAGCCGGGGCCGTCGGCATAAAGGACAGCTCCCTTTACAAGCATTTTTCCGGTAAAAAGGATATATTCGACACTATTCTTTTAAAAATGACGGGCCTTATGGATAACCTGGCCGACAGCCTGCACATTGCGGACGCCTATAAGGGGGACGCCTCGCCCTACTTCTCGGCCCTCACAGTGGACGAGCTTGTGGAGCTGTCTAAAAAAATTTTCCTTTTTTATCTCAAGGACAGGTTCGCGGCCAGATTCAGGCGAATGTTAACAATAGAGCAGTACAGCAATTCCGAAATTTCCTCCCTTTATAAAAAAATATTCACAAGCGACAGTATCGACTATCAAAGCGTTGTATTCAGACAGCTTATAGACTGCGGCGCCTTTAAGGAGGCCGACCCGGAAATACTGGCCATGAACTTCTATTCGCCCATATTTCTGCTTATATGCCGCTGCGACGGCGACGCCGGAAGGGAGGAGGAAGCGCTGTCGCTCATTGAAAGGCACGTAAGGGAATTTGCTAAAACCTACTCAAAAGAAAACGGCGGAGTTTAATCCGCCGTTCCTTTATTTTGTAGCTATGTATGGTGCAATGCTGTTTGCCGTAGAGCAGATTGGCATTGTCTGAAGCATTATTTTTCCCGGTCCCTTAATTACCGTGTTGAACAGCCCCTCGCCGCCTAGGAACACGTTTTTTGCGCCCTTAACCGATACGATTTCCATAGTGCAGGTGCTGTCCATCGCAGCCAGATATCCCGTGTCCACAACCATGGATTCGCCCGCGCCAAGCGTGTACTCAACGGCATAGCCGTCAATCTCGATAAAAGCCGTTCCGTTTCCCGCAATCCTCTGCATTATGAAGCCCTCGCCGCCGAAAAATCCGGCGCCCAGCTTCTTTTGGAACGCGACCGAAAGCTCCACGCCCTCTTCGGCCGCGAGGAATGCCGATTTCTGCACAATAATAGGGTTTGAAGGAGTAATTTGAAGCGCCTTTATCGCTCCCGGAAAGCTGGAGGCAAAGGCAATAAGGCCTTCCTGTCCCACCGCGGTGTACCTGTTTTGGAAAAGCGCCTCCCCGGCGAACATCCTGCCAAGGGCCTTGCCGACTCCTCCGTTTGAGGTAGTCTCCATTTTCATGTTGGGAGACATCCAGCTCATGCTTCCCCTTTCGGTAATCATACTCTCTCCGGGTGAAAGCCTGCACACTACAGCCGGAAGGTTCTCGCCGATAATTTCGTATCTCATATGCCCGTCCTCCAATTTCTAATCGTTTTTTAATTTCAGTCTAAAGATATTGTATTTATATGTCAATTAATTATTTCTTAAGACATATGAATTTTTCTGTGGCATAGGCACCCTCGTTTTTCATGTACAGCCTGCCGTCCTTAAGCTGATAGCCGTCGTAATGCACATCCCTTTTAATGCTGAAGCCGTCAAAGGTAAGCCTGTAGTCCCCAAAGGGGTATTTTGTCCCGTTCTTAATGAAATTAATGTATTCTCCGTACTCAAAGCAGTTGACCTCGGCGCCCAGCATTGAGTGGATAACGAGGTAATCATACCTTGCAGGCCCTATCACATCCCCATTTGC
The DNA here is from genome assembly GCA_959604475.1 of uncultured Eubacteriales bacterium. GTDB lineage: Bacteria > Bacillota > Clostridia > Lachnospirales > Anaerotignaceae > Metalachnospira. Next base: position 5,057 of record CAUHBX010000003.1, on the reverse strand, counting down.
CGTCCATATAAAGCTTACAGAGTCCAGTGTTCCGTTTTCATCCGTCCCAAACTCGAATACAGGCACGTTTTCGGCGCCCTCAGCCGTACCGTCCTCATAAAGCACAATATCCTCGCCCATGTAAGCCGCGGCCCTGTTGTAATTTTCAACAAATTCCGAAACCGTCAGGTCTCCCCTGTTTTTTGGGAGCTCCCCCTGGCAGTACAGCAGTACATTGGCCGCCGCCAGGCAGGCTGTAACCGTGATATATTTGACATAATGCACCTTCTCGGGAATTACAAAGCGCACGTCCTCATCCCATGGAAGCGTTTTACCCTCCTTACATGTCCTGTAGGACACGTAAAGCCTGTAAAGGCCGTACACAGGTATCATAAAGCCCAGCCCCCAGCGCAGCCGCAGAAGCGTCCTTCTCAGCCCCTCGCCGTAGGTAAGCTTCCTGCCGCTTTTGTGGAACAGCCTTACGCCGAACAGCGCCTTGCCCGGAGTCGAAACCCAGGACATCAAAAACAGGGGCTCTATAAAAATAAACATAGCCTCTACAACAATTATTTCAGCCCCCATACTGACAATTTCCCTGAGCGGGTACTGCTTAAGCATAAAATACCATATAAGGCAGAAAACAATATAGTAATAAAGCCTGTCAAGGAAGCGCGCGAAAAATCTTCTCCACGGATGGGGCCTGCGCGCTTCTCTTATCTGTATATTTTCTTCCAAAGTACCCCCTCCTTTTTAGTACCATAATATACAAAAAAACACAAAATAGCAACAGGAATTAGGCTAATCTTAAACCCTGCTAAAGAAATTTTTAAGATATATGGTGTAAACTAGAAATAAAAAAACGGAGAGGGGATTTTATGAAAGAGAAGCATTTTAAACTGTTCGCATGGACGCACCATATCGCCACCTTTGCCGGCGTATTTTTGGGAATTAAATTTCTGTTTAACGGAAGCGGCGGCGCGTTCAAAAAAATACTGCTCGGTATATTCACGTTTTTTCAGTCCTTTGCCCTTTTAAAGGTTTTAGCCGAGCTGGCGGTCGGGCAGAACCGTGAGGCCAAACGGCTTGAAAGCTCCTATAAAAAGCTCGAGGGCACATGGGGCGCCAAAAAGGACAATATTTTCTTCGCCTCTATTATGGCGCTGTCGGTACTTTTTAAAACCGGCGTCCCGTTCCTCTTTAAATAAAATAGCCGCGGCTGGAAACAGCCGCGGTTAATCAGTCCTCTATGATTATTTTCACGGGCGAGCACCTGCCGCCGTTGCATTGGCTTTCGGAAACGCTGCAGGCCGCAATGCCGAGCCTTACGTCCATAAGCGCTTTCAGCGTAACGCTGCTTAAGGGCTTTGACAGCGGCCTTTCCACAGATATACTGCCGTCCGCATTGATTTTTGTGTACATAAACAGGTTTAACGGGTGTATTATCGGCCTTTTCTCATTCAGCGCCGAATTTATGTTATCAAGGCAGTTTGGATGTTCCCCCTTCGTATTGTAGAAAAAGCTGTACATTTCCGGCCTGCAGCATGGATGGAGCAGGTCGTGCTCTCCCACGTCGTCGGCCTCTAAGCTGAACATCGGCCTGTAAAGGTTGGTGTAAATCACGTCCCCTATATTGAGCCTGAGCGATTCGTTGCAGTCGATAGTCACTCCCGTCGACAAAAACTCATTCGTATTCTCTTCAGCCTCCGCAAAAAAATCCACCACCTGGCTTCCCTCTAAGTCAATCACAGTAATTTTTTGGTTTTCCTTTGCCTCTACAGCAATTGAGCTGCACGCGCCGATAATGTATTCCTTTTTCATGTACATCCTCCTTATATAATTGCATGGATAATATAGTCCCTCACAAGCTCCCACCTGTCTGCGGCTTTCGGCGTGAAACACGACAGCACCGCCGCCGTAATGCCCATATCCGGTATACAGCAAATCATATTTCCTCCGTCGCCCATGGCGGCAAATACGCCCTTGTCAAGCTGCCACCATAAATATCCGTAATGCGCCTCGTTGGGCGTAAAGGTTTTTCGTATCCAGTCCTCTGAAATTATCCTTTTGCCCTCCAGCATACCGCCGTTTAAATAAAGCTCTCCAAACCTTGCCATGTCCGCGGCCGTCATGCAAAGGCCCCAGCCTCCTGCCGACACCCCCTGAGGGTCATGTATCCAGCCCTTTATTTTCCTGCCGAACAGCCCGTCAAAGCTGAATTCCTGTTCGGTGTTTTCCTCAATAACAGCCATTCCTGCGGGTTCAAAGAGCGCCTCGTTTGCGAACTCCCTCGCGCTTTTACCCGCTGCCATGCCGATTACGGCGGACAGTATGTGGGCTCCGCACGTAGAGTATTTGAACGGCACAGGCCCCTTATCGTCAATCATATCAAGGGCGAACCTTACCCAGTCGGGCGACATTGACAGCCTGTCCAGCGGCTCCTGCCAATCCTCAAAGCGGTACGGCACCCTCATGTTAAGCAAATCCCCGATTGTTATCCATCCAGGCGCGCCGGCAAAAAAATCCGTCAGCCCCTGCCCCTCGGATTTTATAAGCCCCCTGTCTATGGCAATGCCCACAAGGGCGGAAACAACGCTTTTAGCAGCCGAGGCCACATGTAAGGCCGAGCTTTTATGGAACCCGTTAAAATATTCCTCATATACCATACCGCCGTTTTTAATAACGGCAATCCCTGCGGTATTTGGATATTTTTCTGATATTATATCACTAAGCCCATGTATGTTCTTCATAATTATATGCTCCTTTTATCAAAGTACACCGGTGTCTGAAAGAAGCATATAATGATTAAAAATTATTTGCAATACCCAATTTTATTTTATTTCCACTTTCCATTCAATGCTCAGACTGCCCTCATCTTCTACAGCCTTGAAAAAATAATTGCCGGAAATGTCATAGCCGTTATTCTCAACTGTCCTTTCAACGTTGATGTCCTCAAAGGCATAGGTAGCGCTTTCATTTGTTTTGTCAATAACATCAAATATAAAATCCTCTGTATCGGCGTAGGTAAAAATATTTTCCCTGGCCTCCAGCAGCGACCATAAAATCAAATATTCATAAATTCCCTTGTCAGCTATAACACCGTCAGTCTCCACAGTCTCAAAGCTTACTGCCCTAACGTTCCCGTCAACAGTTTCAAACTGAATTTCAGGCGCGTTGTCCTCTCCGCCTATGTAAAACGTATTGCCGTCGTCTATGAAAGTTACTTTGCCCTCGCTGTCCATCCTGGCATAAAATTCCTTTGATTTGCTTGTCTGGTTGAAGTTTTCGGCAAACTCCGCAACCGTCAGCTCTCCCTTATTCCTCGGCAGCGTCCCTGCCACCATTGCCGCCAAGGACAGCGCAAACACTGCCGAAACAGTGATAATGCCACCTACGGCGTTTTTCCATGATGTATCTTTAACTACGTACTTAGCTTCCTCGTCCCAGTCCAAAACCTGTTCATTTGAACATTCCCTGTAGCTGACATAATTCCTGTAAAGGGAATATATCGGTATATTAAACCCTGCGCCGTCCTTCAGCTTGTAAAATGTCCTTTCAATTCCCTCCCGATAGGTCAGCCTGCGTCCGGATTCATGGTATACGCAAAGCCCAAATATCTTCTTTCCCAATGTAGTGCCGAACCTGGAAAGGAGAAGCGGCTCAATGAACAGCATAAGCGCTATGCCTAAAATCAAACTGATAATCCGAAACGCAAGCCCGTTGCCGTTAGGTATATATCCCAATGGCAGTACTATAAGGATATTAAGGAGAAGCCCATAAAAAAAATCGTCCAGACAGAACGCCAAAAACCTTTTCCACGGGTGTCCGCTTCCCTTTACCGTGTCGCTTTCAATAGCGCTTTGGTTCATATACCCCAGGTATTTTTTCGCGTCTATCTGGCTGTAGGATACCCTGTCGGCCAGAATTTCGGAGCATACCGCCCTTGCCTTCTCCAGCTCCTTAATCTGGCCGCCTATGCTCTCTGCCTTGGCCATCAGCGCGTCGCCCAGCTCGCTTTCGCCGCTTTTCAGGCTCCTTATTTCATCTATTGTAAACTGAAGCCGCCTAAGCAGAATAATGCGCCTCAGCTCATCCACGTTTTCAAGGCTGTAGTCTCTGTAACCGTTTTCCAGGCGGTCAACCTCAATCAGCCCCTCTTTTTCATAATAACGTATATTGCCCCTTGTAAGCCCGGTCATTACTTCAATCTCGGTTATATTCATTCCCTCGCCCCCTTTACTTAAAAGTACACTATAAAGCGGCTTTACAGTCAAGTAAAATACACTGATTTAAGAAATTCGCAATAAAAAAACTCCGCGATTATGCGGAGCTTTTTCCGTATTCACATGACACTCCCGTTATACTGCAAAATTTTCCAATTTTGTAGACTATGTCGAATTTATGCGGTATAATTAAATTGCTGTCGAACACCAGTCTCGAGTTTTCAGCGAGAAGGGAGGTGTCTCTATGCAATACATATATTCCTTAATTGTTTCGGTTACGGCGAATATAATTGGTCAATTATTTCGCAAATGGCTAGACCGAAACTCTAAAGACAGCTAGCCTAAAGAAACCCCACGGAATGGCCGTTCCGTGGGGTTTCGCTTAGTGGTCTATGCAATACATACATATATTCTTTATATGATTATGATAAACCATTTAATCCCCATTGTCAAGGCCGTTAATATATTTTTGTTTTTCCTTTTCTTGAAGCTCAAGCAGTTCTTCTATTTGGTTTTGAACAAATAATTTATAATTGTCATCCAGTTTTTCATAACCAGTCATTATTAAAGATACAATATCAGTTGCTTTTTTAATCTCCATATCGGTATGGTTATCATTTAAAATCCAATCCTTATCAACTTGATACATCATAGAAACGCAATTAATCAAAACAGATGTAGGTTCAACCTTCCCGATTTCTATGTTAGCAAGGTTTCCTCTTGAAATTCCTAGTGTCTTAGCAAATTCCTCCTGTGTCATATCATTTGCCAGTCTTACGGCTTTAAATTTTTCCGCTATTGACATTTCAATCACCTCTTTAATTATCTTATCATTACAAATCTTATATGTCAACAAAA
>CAUHBX010000002.1 GCA_959604475.1 uncultured Eubacteriales bacterium | reverse complement strand
ATCCAACATCAAATTATGTCAAGACAGATTGTTTGTACGGCACAACTTTATCGCTCGTTGCGGATAAGGCTTACCCTTCCCGTCCCTCCGCAGACAGGACAGGTTTTTGTCATAAGCTGCATTATAGACTGCCTTTTTTTCTTTCTGGTCAGCTGCATAAGGCCAAGCTCCGTCATGCCGACAACTATAGTCTGAAGCCTGTCCTTAGATACAGCCTCCTCCAGTGTTTTCTGCACAAGGCGCCTGTCGCTCTCGCTTTTCATATCGATAAAATCAACTATTATCATTCCGTTTAAATTTCTAAGCCTAAGCTGGTGCGCTATCTCAAGCGCTGCCTCCATATTTGTTTTTAAAATCGTTTTCTGCAAATCAGCCCTTCCGGTATATTTTCCAGTGTTTACATCTATTACAACACAGGCCTCTGTCTGCTCTATAATAAGGAAGCCGCCGCTTTTAAGCCAAACCTGCCTGTTAAAGGCCGCCTTTGCCTGGGACTCTACATAATAGCTGCCAAACAGCTCTGTTTTGTCGCTGTGAAGCTTTATTTTGTCTGCACTGGTATTAAATTCGTCGCACAGCCCCAAAAGCGTATTGTAGTCCTCGATTGAATTTACCACTATTTCGTCAATGTCCTCATGGAAGTAGTCCCTGACTGCCTTTTCAGCTCCGTTAACGTCCGTATAGAGCATAGCCGGCGCCATTATATACTCGGCCTTTTCCAATACACCTTCGCTAATTGAAACCAGCCTGTCGATTTCTTTTTTATAAACCTCGTAGCTTTTTCCCTCTCCGTCGGTCCTTATTATCGCCCCAAAGCCATCGGGAAGCAGCCCCCTTACAATGTCCCTAATCCTCTGTCTTTCTTCACTGTCCGTTATTTTCTTTGATATTCCTATTTTATTATCGTTTGGTATTATTACAAGGAACTTGCCCGGAAAAGAAATCTTCTTTGTCAGCACAGAGCCCTTAGAGCCTATTTCGGCCTTTTCTACCTGCACAATAACATCGTTCCCTGCCTTTGGTTTAATTACGTTCCCATTGTCGTCCTTATTATTGCCGTAATATAAAAATGCGTTTTTCTCTCTCCCTATGTCTACGAAAGCCGCCTGCATTCCCGGAAGCACGTTCATAATTTTACCAGCGTAAATATTGCCGACAATCGGCATGGAGTTTTTAGGCTCATATACCAGCTCTACAAGCAGCCCGTCCTCAACAATCCCTATCCTTGTACCGAAATCCCTGGAATCAACAAGTATTCTTTTCATTTCATTTCCACTTCCTTATCCAGGGGCACAAAGGCTCCGTCCAGGAGGCGATACATTTCTGTCCTTTTGTATCTTATTTTAAATTTATTAAACTCAGTCCCAATGAAACTATAAAAAGTCTCGACTGTGAGGTCGGCCCTCAGGCTTCTGGTGCTTCCCGCTGCAAGAAGCAGCCTGATTTTAGCTCCCTCCTCGTCGGAAATGTCCTCTATATCAAATATATCCGGACGTATATCTGTTTCCTTGAAGTTGTTTTTGGTCTTTTTCATTACAACAATTTCCCTGCGCCCCAGAAAAGCGCTTATATTATCCGATACCATTTTGGGCGTCACCGTCTCGTCAAGATACGCCTCATACTCACAGGCCGCAAGGTCAGCCATGGCTGTAAGCGCCGTCTGGGGAAGCCTTGCCGCGCGCAGTATGTCAATTCCGTCATTCATAACCGAGTTCATTCTGTCCACTATCTCACCCGGGTTCATTTCTTTATAAAACTCCAGGTCGCAGTATTCCCCGGAGCTAGTCATACCCAGAGAAAGCGGGTTGCCGAAGGACATAAGCTGATGCGGGTTAAAGCCCTGCGAGTAGGCTATGGGAAGTCCCGCCCTTCTGACAGCCCTCTGAAACAGCCTCATCAAGTCCAAATGGCTTACAAAACGAACTTCCGGCCCCTTTGTGTACTTTAGCCTGTATTTAAATCTTATTTTCTTTTCCTGGTTCAAAGCACACACCTCCCCCGAAAGCCGCCGCTCCGCAGTGAGAACATTCCTCACGGCAGTTGGGCGTTGTTATGGCCATTTCGGCCTTTTTCCGCTCATTTATCAAAAACTGCTTGGACACACCTATTGAAATGTGGTCCCATGGCAAAATTTCATCAAAGCTTCTCTTCCTGTTGGCGTAAAAGGCAGGGTCCACCCCTGTTTCCTCAAAGGCCTCCATCCATTTTCCAAAATCGAATATTTCCGACCACGAATCAAATCTGCAGCCCTTTTCCCATGCCCTGTAAATCACCTGTCCAACACGTCTGTCGCCCCTTGCCATAACGCCTTCAAGCGAGCTTAGCTTTGCGTCATGGTAGTTGTATTTAATCTGCTTTCTGGCAATATGGGATTTAACAAGCCTCGCCTTTTCGCCAAACTGCTGGTAGGTATCCTGGGCGTCCCACTGAAACGGCGTAAACGGCTTGGGGACAAAGCATGAGCTGCTTGCAACAACCGTTACCGGACGGGGCTTTTTGTCCCTCTCTATCTCATAATACTTGTCCACAACCTTTGCCGAAAGGTCTGCTATACCGATTAAGTCCTCCTCAGTTTCCGTAGGAAGGCCTATCATAAAATAAAGCTTTACCCTTTCCCATGAGCCGGAGAAGGCAAGGGCGCAGCCCTTTAGGATGTCCTCCTCGGTCAGGTTCTTATTTATAACGTTTCTAAGCCTCTGAGTCCCCGCCTCGGCCGCAAAGGTAAGGCTGCTCTTTCTTACCTCCTGTATTTTCTCCATCAAGTCCAGAGAAAAGGAGTCGATACGAAGCGACGGCAGCGACAGGTTGACCTGGTCCTTAGAAAAATCATCCAAAAGGCCGTTGGCCAAATCATGGAAGCAGGTATAGTCGCTTGTACTGAGCGAAACGAGTGAAATTTCGTCGTCTCCCGAAGCGTCAATAAGCGAATGTGCCTGTTTAATCAGCGTCTGATATTCCTTTTCCCTCACAGGCCTGTATACAAATCCGGCCTGGCAGAAGCGGCAGCCCCTTATACAGCCCCTGAAAAGCTCCAGCGTTACCCTATCATGCACAGTTTCAATTAACGGCACAATCATTTTTGGCGGGTAATAAACCTTGTCCATATCGGTAACTATTACCTTTTTGACTTTCTCAGGCGCCTTGGGGTCATTGGGACAAAACGATGCAATCTCTCCATTTTCCTTGTAGGCCACGCCGTAGTATTTAGGCACATACATACCGGGAACATCCAAAAGCTTATGGAGGAACTCATCCCTTGTGCCGCCGTTCTTCCTATGTTCCTTATACATCTGCATAATATTATCATACTCGGCCTCCCCCTCGCCCAGGTAAAAGAAGTCCACAAATTCCGCCAGCGGTTCAGGGTTATAGGCGCATGAGCCGCCGCATAATATAATCGGGTCGTCCTCCGTCCTGTCCTTTGAACAGACGGGTATCCCCGACATATCCAGCATGTTTATCAGGTTTGTATAGCACATCTCATATTGAAGCGTAAAGCCCACAAAGTCAAATTCCTTAAGGGGCGTATAGGTTTCAAGCGAATACAGAGGTATGCCGTTTTTACGCATAGCCTCCTCCATATCCGGCCATGGGGCGAAGGTCCTCTCGCAGTAGGTATCTTCCCGGCGGTTAAGGAAAAAATACAGTATCTGAAGCCCCAGGCATGACATGCCGACCTCATAGACGTCGGGGAAGCAGAAGGCGAAGCGTATATCCACATCCTCAATATTTTTCTTAACCATGTTCAGTTCATTTCCTATATATCTGGCAGGCTTTTCAACCTGCATCAGTATTTCATCGGGAACGGTAATTTTACTCATAGCTTCCTCCTATGCCGCATAAATCAAGCAGCCGTATAGTAAATCATTATATATGATACCCTATATCAGTCCCAATTGCACGTACTTTTTAGCATAAGTGTTGAAATGGTATCCCTAATGTAGTAAAATTCATTTATTGAAATATTTACGAGGAGACAGAAAAATGAAACTGTGCATTGATGGGGCTCTATGCAAGGTCTGAAACGGGCGATTTGCATAGAGCGGATATAAAATTCGCCCTAACAGGCTTTGCCTTTATACAATAAAATATAAAGGAGCAAAGTCAATATGAAAAATAATACGTTAAAAGAGCTTAAAAGCTTTTTACTTTTATGGTCTACCCAATCGCTGTCAGCGTTAGGCAGCTCAATGACAAACTTCGCGCTTGTTATATGGTCCTATCAGGCCAGGGGCTCCGCTCTTACGACGGCGCTGCTGTCAGTATGCTCATACGCGCCCTATGTACTTACAAGCATATTCGCAGGTGCGCTCAGCGACAGATGGAATAAAAAGGCCATTATGCTTATAAGCGATTCATTCGCGGCGCTTGGCACACTCTGTGTGCTTATGCTGCTTCGCACCGGAAGGCTTGAAATATGGCATCTGTACATTCTTAACGCGCTTAACGGCCTTATGAATTCATTTCAGCAGCCGGCCTCCGATGTATCGGTGAGCCTGCTGGCGCCAAAAAAGCATTATCAGAAAATAAGCGGACTGAGGACATTTTCAAACTCGCTGACGACAGTATTGACGCCGGTGGCTGCCACCGCGCTTTTAAACCTTACAAGCATTGAAACTGTTATAGCCTTTGACCTGGCTACCTTTGCAGCGGCGTTTTTGGCCCTTCTGTTTTTTATTAAAATACCGAAGGCCGCCGTACAGGACAAAGCAGAAGGCGTTTTGCGCCTGGCAGGGTCTGGGCTGAAATATTTAAAAAGGAACCGCGGAATACTGGATTTAATATTATTCCTTGCGGCCATAAACTTCACAGCCTCAATTTTTAACGCGGCGCTTCCTGCGCTTATGCTATCTCCAAAGGTCGGAAACGCAAACGCCTACGGTATAATAACTACGTTTTCGGGCGCGGCAATGCTTTTGGGAAGTATAGCCGCAACAATGCTTCCTCCGCCTAAGAGCCGCGTTCGGGTAATATGCAATACGCTTCTTTTAGCGATGAGTACGGAAAACTTCATCCTGTCCCTTGGAAAAGGCCTGCCCATTTGGTGTGCTGGCGCAGTGCTGGGCTGGATAAGCATCCCCATTATGAATACCAATATGGAGGCGCTTTTAAGAAGCTATATTCCAATATCCATGCAGGGAAGGGTTTACTCAGCCAGAAACACACTGCAGTTTTTTACCATACCGCTTGGATATGCCGCTGGAGGAGCGCTGATTGACGGCGTGTTTGAGCCGTTTATGGCTTCCCAGAAAACCGCCTCGGTATTAACAGCGCTCTTCGGCTCAGCAAAGGGGGCAGGAGCTGCAATGCTGCTGTTTATACTTGGATTTATAGGTGTTATAACTTGCCTTATTTTCAGAAGCGACTCACACATATGGTCATTAGAAGATAAAAACATCAGATAAAAATAAACCGGAGAGCAATGCTCTCCGGCGTTTTGATTTATTAAGGCAAAACAATAGTATTCCTTTTATCAACAGGCTTTGGGCCGTCCTCGATAAACAGCTTCATCCCCAGCATATCATCTGTATAATTAATGTTAATAAACAGCTTTCCGTTAAAATCCTTAAGGACATTCTCATATACGGTTTCCCCGTTTTTCACAACGCTGTTTTGGCGTATCTCATACTGATTATCATTATAGCTGAATTTTTCACCTTCATAGACCGCCTGCAGCCCTTCCAGCAGCTCCTTTAACGGAATATACCTTTCGCTGCCCTCTGTTTCCATCTCTATTCCAAAGGGTTTCAATAGTCCGCTCTCGTCAGCCTGAATGTATTGCTCAGCATTGTCCAGGCTGTATTCCAGTCCGTTTAGGATAACCGACTTAATCTGGGACAAATCCAATATTTTGTAGGCATCCCCAGTAAATGAGTACACATTATATCCAGCGTGTTCCTCTGCAAGGGACATCGTGCTTACGTCAAAAAGCTGGTTGAACGTTTTTGTATTTCCATCGGACATTCTGAAATAAACCCCTGTATTAAACATATCCGGCTCCTCGCTGTCAGGGACTGCTTTATAGAGTATAGCCTCCATTGGGTTAAGGTATATCGACGCAGGGCAGTGCGGCTGGCCTTTAAGCGTATACCGGGCTGTGCCAATATCCGTTTTCAGCTCCGAATCAATATAATTATTTTCCGTATCAAGGAAATCAAACCACAGCCTTATCTTTTCACCCTTTGAAACGGAGTTTTCCGCACTGATTGACATTTCCCAAAAGCTTGTGTCCTCTGTCCTGTAATCCGTAAGCTCCCGGCCTCCCCAGCTGCCTATATAATGGTCATCGCCGCTGTCAACATAGTTAACATATGTGTCCCTTATAAGCTCAAGCCTGCCATCAGCTATTTCCGCCGCGGCCGCTTTGTTGAGGCCTCTGACCGAGATAATCACCTTTGCGCTGTACTCTGTAGAGATTATCTTATCCAGAGTGACGCAGTAGTTATTATCTGAAACCGAATGTTTGGGCGTTTCAACATACTGCTCCAGCTTTTTTGTGTCGCCTTCAAAAAACTGCCTGAGCAGGTCTATATTTGACATCGCGAATACCGATGTAGCCGTTGCAGCTATAACAGCGCACACAAGAGCGGCGCTTTTTAAAAATTTCTGTCTCATATATACCTTCCTTTCCGAAGGGACGGCATTAAGCTTATCATTGACTATTTTTTTGACTTCTGCGCTGTCTATGTCATAAATATTTCCGACATAATCCGGCTTCAAATCCTTTATAAGACCTCTGAGCCTTCTGTTCATAAGCGTCCCTCCTTTTCTGATAATAGCTGCTTAAGCCTTTGCCTTCCACGCTTAAGCTTGGTTTTGATTGTGGAGATATTTATATCCATAGCCTGCGATATTTCCCTTATTTTCTCATTATTATAGTAGTAGCGCAGCATAATCTCGCTGTCGGGCTCCCCAAGGGCCATTATGCACTCGTACAGCATCCTGCCAAACTCATTTTTCACAACCTCGTTTTCCGGGCTTTTACAGTCGGAAACAGTGTTTTCATTTATTTCGGCATGAATGCTTATCTCACGAAGCTTGTTTTTAGCCTTGTTTCTGGCAATTGCGCCTATGTAGCTTCTTAAGCTGCCCTTCTGCTCATTAATATATCCGGCGTTATTCCAAAGCGATATGAAAACGTCGGCTACGGCTTCCTCTATGTCCTCTTTGGACATGGCCCCGCCGATTATATTGTAAACTATAACATTGACATAGGGTGAATATATGGCTATGGCCTTTTCCAATGAGCTGCGCCTCTGGTTTTTAAGGCCCCTTAGTATATTTTCCTCGTTCATTGCGTACCTCCGAAACGGCGCCGTTATTTCTCTGAATTCAACTATATATACACAGAAATTAATAAAAAGGTTTCAAAAAAATATCATCTAAGCCATTAGGTTCTATTGGGAGCCCCGTGCAGTCCTACCATCTCTATATCAAAGGTGTTATCACAATATTTTATCAGCTTATACATGAGGCCCTCTCTATTACGTGCTCTTTTTGTTATTAGGAAAGGAGTAAGGGGTTTCGTTATCAGCTTAAGGCATTAAGAATATTAATGTGTATCGCAAGCTATCATTGGATTTAACTTTTTCTCCATCAGGAAATGGTATATAGTTTTTCCGAATCATAACATCTCGCTGTGCTTCTCATAGCTTAACGTAAAGGGAGATAAATAAGCAAGAGTAGAGTTTATCAGAACAAGTTGTCATGCAATTAGGTTCAGAGGAATATGCACAATAGAAAGCTATATCTCCTTGATAAGCATATTGAAGAATTTTTGTGTTATTGGTATAATCAGACAGAGGTGAAACTATGATTTATACTTTTGATGCAAAAGGTTTTCTTTTATATCCTGTTATGAAATGTTGTTTAGAACTTAATGATGAGAATGTCTATGAGACCATTCAATATGGTTTTGAAACATTACAGAAACAGCTAGCCTTAAAAAATATATCTTATGATGCGTTAAAAGGAGCTCTGATTCCAAATCAGAATAAGGATAGATTTGAGACATGTTTTGTTATAGACACAAGTCTAATTAAATCCTCTAACTATGGATACTTTGTGTTTGAAAAGTTAATTCCACTTTTAGATAAGGAAAGCACTTATAGTATTCTATGCGGCGATTACATTGACTGCTTACAACATCCTGATTCTCAACGACAGCTATGTTCCGCAATAAAATCTGTATTGGCAAAATGTCATAAATCTAAGTATATTCACAGCAGTCAGTACTTCCTAATCTACATAAATCGCCTAAGCGGAAACCAGAGGCAGAAAATTGTTGAGGGACTTTATCCATATCCGTGGTTTACAGGATTCGCAGATTTAACATATGCATCTTTGTTCAAAAGTTACATTTCCTACATACTTACGAATGTCTGTATAAAAAACAAGAATAAAATAATTGTGCCGCACTCTTCGGACTATGCAGATAAAGTAAATATTAATGAGCGAGGGTTTCCATTCGAATCCAACGGATTTTTGCTTTCAAGTATAAACGATGACAGTTATGGAGCGTTTCTAAGTTATAAAATAGAAAGTGTAGTGCCAGACAAAGACGATGTTAGTTTTTCATTCAATGCACTATTTCCCAAATTTAATTCTTTTGAGAAAATTGTCCTGAATATTTCGGATGATAAATGGGGTAAATATCTTACAGACAAGGAAAAAGGGAAAGGGCAAATTATAGAATCGTTGGGCTATGATTCGGGCGATAAAGAACGCTTTGCCAAAGAAATCTTTAATAAAATATGCGCAAACTACATATACAACCTAAAAGAAAATCAATATGGTGACCTAATGTTTAATGTCTGTATTGAACTTCCGACCATTCATGACCATATCAGAAAAACCACAGTAGCCTTAAAGTATCATCCCGATAGTGGTTTGGTTGATATTGTTACTCTTACCTAAGAGTATTTATTGCAGACAACGAAAAAATTTATTTTAACTATTTCCCCAAAAGCAGTATATTTGATGTGATAGAATTAGTGTCAATAGCTAACACTTATTTTAACAACGTAACACCACCATCGGCTTAGATGATATTGTCTCTTTTTGAAAATATACACCCGCAGTAGTTCTGCCTGAACAGATTATATTTATCAGACAGCTCTATTGAGCGTTTATATCCGTTTTTCTTTTTAAAATCCGACGGAAGCCACTTTATTCCAAGGCTTGCGGCCGCCTCTTCACCTATACGGTTTAGATTTTCGGCATTCTTAAGGGGGCTAATGGTAAGGGTAGTGCACACATAATCGGCATTTATTTCCTTAGCCGCCCTCGCAGCTTCCATAAGGCGCAGGCGGAAGCATTTAAGGCAGCGTTCACCGCCCTCCGGCTCGTCCTCAAGCCCCCTGGCGCAGTCATAAAATTCCTGCGGCTCATATCTGCCTTCCAAAAACTTTACCCCTGTGCATTCCGGCATTTCAGCAATCAGCCTTTTTACCTCGTTAACCCTTTTCACATATTCGCTCTCCGGTGATATATTGGGGTTAAAATAAAACACCGTTATATCAAAATGCCTGCTCAGGTACTCAAGAACATAGCTGCTGCACGGAGCGCAGCAGCTATGAAGCAGAAGCCTTGGCTTCGAATTTCCGTCTTTTTCTATTATTTTGTCCAGTTCCTTTTGATAATTGATTTTATTCATTATCTTATCTGTCCGTTTCCGTAAATAATATATTTAGTCGTAGTTATTTCCTTAAGCCCCATGGGTCCCCTCGCATGCAGCTTCTGCGTGCTTATTCCTATCTCGGCGCCGAAGCCAAACTGCCCTCCGTCAGTAAAGCGTGTGGAGGCGTTGACATACACAGCGGCCGCGTCTACCTCGTCGAGGAATTTCTGGGCGTTTGTATAGCTTTCCGTAACAATGCACTCCGAATGCGTTGTTCCGTATTTTCTTATGTGACCGATTGCCTCGTCGACGTCTTTAACGACCCTGGCGGATATAATAAGGTCGTTGAATTCCATGCCCCAGTCCTCAGCAGCAGCGGGTACAGCGCCGGCTATGTCTACAAAGGCTTTATCGCCCCTTATCTCGACGTTTTTCTCCTTCAGCGCCTTTGAAACCATAGGAATGAATTTATCGGCAACAGCCTCATGCACCAGCAGGCTTTCGCAGGCGTTGCACACACCGGGCCTCTGCGTTTTCGCGTTTATTACAATAGCGGCCGCCTTTTCCAGGTCTGCACTCTCGTCCACATAGATGTGGCAGTTGCCTGTTCCTGTCTCGATTACAGGCACCGTGCTGTTTTGTACAACAGACTGTATGAGGCCAGCCCCTCCCCTGGGTATAAGAACGTCGATATAGCCGTTAAGTCTCATCATTTCAGTGGCGGTATCCCTGCTTGTATCCTCCACCATCTGCACAATGTCCTTTGGAAGCCCTATATTTTCAAGCGCTTCCCTGAAAATATTGACAATCGTCGTATTGGAGTTAAAAGCTTCCTTGCCGCCCCTTAATATTGTGGCGCTTCCGGCCTTAAGGCACAGGCCGAAGGCATCGGCCGTTACGTTCGGCCTGGCCTCAAATATAATGCCTATAACACCCATGGGCACCCTTTTTTTACCGATTATAAGGCCGTTGTCAAGGGTTTTCATATAAAGCACCTCTCCGATTGGGTCGTCAAGCTTTGCCACGTCCCTAAGGCCGTCGGCCATTTCTTTAACTCTGGCCTTTGTAAGCGTAAGCCTGTCGATAAAAGCGCCCTTTATGCCGTTTTCAACCGCAGCCGCGACATCCTTTTTATTGGCCTCCAGTACTTTTTCAATATTATCCTCCAGCGCCTTTGCAGAAGCAATAAGTGCCTTGTTTTTTTCCGGAGCCTTAAGCTTTGCCAGTACGACCGACGCATCCTTGGCCCTTTGTCCCATTTCAGTAAGCCTGCTCATATTATCCCTCCCAATTTCCTTTTTTCAGTTATTATTGTCTTCATTATTTTATCGTGCTTCTCATATGGTATGCTGTCCTTTACCTGTATGTCAAAGGCTAGGGCGACGGTATTTTCAATATTGTACTTCTCGATATAAGTGTCATAATAGCCTCCTCCGTAGCCCATGCGCCGACCCGCAATGTCAAAGGCAACGCCCGGCACAACAAGCAGGCTGTCACTTGAAGGAAATATTTCATCTTCCCTGGTGCATACCGGCTCCAGAACTCCGAATTTTGTTTTAACCAGATTATCAAGCCTCGTTACAGGCACAAAAAACATCTCCCTGTCTTTAAGGGATATTGGTACAGCCACAGTCTTTTTGTCCCTAATGGCCCTATTGATAATATCAATAGTCGGCGCCTCATTTTTCATGCTTATGTAAATAAAAATACTTTTGGCATTTTTATACGCGTCAGATGATATCAGCTTTTCAAATATAGACCTTCCGGCTTCCTTTTTCACGTCATCGGGTATATTTTTTCTCTCGTCAATAAATAATTTACGCATTTCGTCCTTCAAGTGCAGTCACCCCTAATAAAGTATCACATAATTGCTGACCAGCATAAAAAAGAAAACCCAGAAAAGTATGTCCAGCACAAGGAATACAATGCTGATTATAAGCAGAACCTTGCCGTAGCTTTTATAGCCCTGGGCGTCCTTATTCATGTAAATTCCGCCTACCACTGCCCCTATAATTGCTCCCAGCATATTGAAAAAAATAGCCATAAGCAAAAGAAGCACCTTTGCTGCCGTCGACGGTTCCTCCCTTGTATTTATGCTCTGGGCGTCCTTCATATAGTCATAGGTATCATAGTTCCTGTTTTCATAGTAATCGTACTTCCTCTCATAATAAGGAAGGCTGTTTTTTTCTTCGTCCATGAAAATCCTCCTTTACCTGCCTATAAACAGAGTGCCTACATCCTCTCCGTCCACAACCTTTTCAATTATGGCGGCATCGCTTCCGTCGGCTATCACCATATCCACTCCGTTTTCAGCGCACAGCTTTGCGGCCGATATTTTTGTGGCCATGCCGCCGACAGAAAATTTTGAGCCGGCCTTTCCCGCCATGCCCTCTATTTCACAAGTTACCTTCTCAACTATCTTTATGCGCTTCGCGTTTGGATTTTGTCTCGGGTCGCAGTCATACAGCGCGTCTATATCTGTAAGGAGTATAAGCAGGTCGGCCTTTAAAAGCGCTGCTACATTTGCCGCAAGGCGGTCGTTGTCACTGAACTCAATTTCGTATGTACTCGTTGTGTCATTTGCATTTACAATAGGTATAATTCCCCTTGATATAAGCTCCGCAAAGGTATTCTCAGTATTAGTCCTGCGTATACCGTGCTCAAAATCCGTTTTTGTAAGCAGTATCTGCGCTACAGTCTGTGTATATGTATTAAAAAAGCTTTGATATATCTGCATTAGTATCGCCTGGCCGACCGCGGCAGACGCCTGCTTTTCCCTTGTAAGCTGCGGCCTTGTTTCAAAGCCCAGCCTTTTTGAGCCGACGCCGATTGCCCCCGACGAAACGAGCACAACGTTTTTATCCCTGTTTTTAAGGTCCGACATCATCCAGCAAAGCCTGTCTATCATTCTGAAATTGAGATTTCCGTTGGGATATGTTATTGTTGACGTCCCTACCTTTATTACTATAGTCTTATAATCCTTGAACCTGTCCTGAATATTCATTGTAAAATACCTCAATCTATTGACGTAAAGGCGGATAAAATTATCCGCCTTTTGCTTAAAGTTATTTGTTTATTTTGAATGAGCTTTTAAGCGGAACTATCCTGTTGAACACAAGCCTGTCATCTGTTGTATCCTTGGTGTCAACGCAGAAATATCCGTTTCTCATAAACTGGAACCTGTCTCCTTTTTCAGCCTCTTTGATTGACGGCTCTATCTTGCAGTTATCCCTAATTATTACTGAGCTTTCATTCATAATCATTTCGCCGCTTGGGTCGTTTGGATTATCCAGCATCATATAGTCATAAAGCCTTGCCTCTGCGCTTACGCAGTCATCTGCGCACACCCAGTGGAGAGTTCCCTTAACCTTCCTGCCCTCGAAGCCCGAACCGCTTCTTGTCTCAGGGTCGTAGGTACAGTGGATTTCAGTTATCACGCCGTTTTCGTCCTTCACAACGTCTGTGCAGGTAACAAAGTAAGCGCCCTTAAGGCGTACCTCCTTGCCCGGCGCCAGACGGAAAAACTTTTTAACGGGCTCCTCCATGAAGTCCTCTCTTTCAATATACAATTCCCTGCCGAATGGCACTGTCCTTTTGCCCATTTCGGGGTTTTCGGGGTTATTGTCCAATTCCATGAACTCAATCTGCCCCTCGGGATAGTTGGTTATTACAACCTTAACGGGGTCAAGCACAGCCATCACAACCTTTGCCTTTGCCTTAAGGTCTTCCCTCAGACAATAATCAAGCAAAGCGCTGTCAACACAGCTGTTGGCCTTTGAAACCCCTATCCTTTCACAGAAGTCCCTTATTGCCTCCGGAGTATAGCCCCTTCTTCTAAGTCCGCTTACAGTAGGCATCCTCGGGTCGTCCCAGCCGTCAACAAGGCCGTTTTCAACAAGGGCACGGAGCTTCCTTTTGCTCATTACAGTATTTGTAAGGTTAAGCCTTGCAAACTCAATCTGTCTTGGAGGATTTACTGTATATCCGGCTTCCCTTACAACCCAGTCGTAAAGGGGCCTGTGGTCTTCAAATTCCATTGTGCAGATTGAATGCGTTATTCCCTCAATCGCGTCCTCCAACGGATGGGCAAAATCGTACATAGGATAAATGCACCATTTATCGCCTGTCCTGTGATGGCTCGCATGGGCAATCCTGTATAAAACAGGGTCCCTCATATTAATGTTTGGAGACGCCATATCAATTTTAGCCCTGAGCGTTCTCGAGCCGTCCGGAAATTCCCCGTTTTTCATTTTTTCAAAAAGCTCAAGGTTTTCCTCAGCGCTTCTGTCCCTGTAGGGGCTTTCCTTGCCCGGTGTGCTTAAGGTGCCTCTGTACTGCCTCATTTCCTCTGCGTTAAGGTCGCATACATATGCCTTTCCTTTTTTAATAAGCTCAACGGCAATTTCGTAAAATTTATCAAAGTATGACGAAGCGAAGTAAAGCCTGTCCTGCCAGTCAAAGCCAAGCCATTTTACATCCTCTTCAATACTCTCGACATACTCGACATCTTCCTTTGAAGGGTTTGTATCGTCAAAACGCAGGTTGCATTTGCCGCCGTATAACTTGGCAAGACCGAAATTAAGGCATATGCTCTTTGCGTGTCCTATATGAAGGTATCCGTTTGGTTCGGGAGGAAAGCGTGTGTGTATTTTATTAAGCTCCCCCTTAAGGTCGTCCTGAATGTAGCTATGTATAAAGTTACCCGTACCGCTCAGATTATTATCCTTTCCGTCTGCTGCTGTTATATTTTCTTCTGACATTTAATGCTCCTCCGTATCCTTATAATTTACCATCTTAATACTATAATCTACACTATTTCCCGCGTTTTTGCAATAGCGCGGGGCTGTCATCAATTATTATTTCCAAAATATTCTGTGTTATTCATAAGCCAGTTCACATAATAGTCATCAGCAATCTTAACACCGCTGTCGTTAAGATGGGCGTCATCTCTGAAATTCTCCAGCTTAAGCAGCTTTTCATCCCTGTTTACAATGTTGAAATCCAGGTATTTAACGCCGAGCCCCTCAGATATTTCAGCCACTGCGTTATGGATTGCATCATAATTACTGATGTAGCCCATTGACACATTCGCAATCGGCGCCGTCACAAACGCAACCTCCGAGCCGTTCTGCCTGCACAGCTCAACGAACTGCCTCAGATACTCGACCTGGGTATCATCGGCCTTCCAGCCTTCCCCGTCAAGCCCCTTGAACTGGTTTGTCTCATCCAGCTCGCTCTGCGGTATAACTGTATCGCAGTAGGTATAGCCCTTTGCCAGGTAATATTCCGTCCCGTTGGTCTCAGGGGCCGCCTTTTGACTGACTCCCAGTCTGCTTACGGCTTCCTTTTCAAGCGAATCGCTTTCATAGGCAAAGTAATCCTGCTGATACCTTATGGGCAGCAGTTTGTATTTGACCTTTTCGTTAAGCGGGAACACATTTTTCACATAATCGGCCTCAACCTCTTCCCTGTTTCTTACAACCTCAAAAAAGGAATTGGCCTGCTTCATGTCAAACTCATCGTCAAGCATATCCCAATAAAGCTCCAGTACGACAACCTTAGGCTTCTGGGTTTTATATACCTCCTTTAAAACGTAAAGGCTTGTGTCATAATGCTGTAGCGGTGTGCCAAGCTGCCACGAGGACGTGCCCATAACGCTGTCGAAATTTTCCGGGTCAAATGTACAGTAGGAGTGTGAGGAACCGATAAACACCATGTCAATGCTGTTTTCCTCCTGGCCGTAAAAACCGTCAAACCTGCTTTTTGTCCATGCGTTGACAACATTTTTTGAAGCAGCCTGCGCATATCTGCCCTCTATAAAGGAGTAAGCGCCTAAAAACAGCAGAACAAAGGCGAGCACCTCCGCTATTAATTTAAAATTGGAAATAAATGAACGCTCCCGCTTCATAAAACACCCCCGCCGCCAGTATAAATACAGCCGTGATTAAGTAAAAGGCAACCCTTACAGCCGCATTTTTC
>CAUHBX010000001.1 GCA_959604475.1 uncultured Eubacteriales bacterium | reverse complement strand
CTCGTATTTCGAAGGAGTTGCGGAAACAAAAAGCATTTGATTTATTTTGCCCTCAAATTCATTGAATTTAAGAGGTCTGTTGTCAAGGGCGGATGGCAGACGGAAGCCATATTCAACTAGGGTTGTTTTTCTTGAGCGGTCACCTTCATACATACCTCTTATCTGCGGCACCGAAACATGTGACTCGTCCGCAATAATAAGAAAGTCTTTTGGGAAGAAATCTATAAGCGTTCCCGGCGCACTGCCCGGCTCACGCAGCTCAAGCTGCCTGGAATAGTTTTCTATTCCTGTACAAAATCCCATTTCAGAAAGCATTTCTATATCATATCTTGTCCTCTGTTCCAGTCTTTGTGCTTCCAGAAGCTTATCCTCTCTTTTCAGCTCCGCCAGCCTGTCTTCAAGCTCCTTTTCTATATTTACAAGTGCGACCTGCATCTTTTCCTTAGATGTAACGTAATGTGAGGCAGGAAATATAACTACATGTTCCCTTGTACCAATAACATTTCCTGTTACCACGTCTATTTCCGATATTTTATCAATTTCATCGCCAAAAAACTCAACCCTAATTGCACTTTCACTGTTAGCTGCGGGAAATACCTCAACAACATCTCCCCTTACGCGGAAGTTGCCGCGTTCAAACTCCATTTCATTTCTGCTGTACTGCAGCTCCACAAGCCTCCTCAGTACATCGTCCCTGTCCTTTTCCATTCCGGACCTGAGTGAAAGCGACATGCTTTTATATTCCTCAGGGTCTCCCAAGCCATAAATACACGACACACTGGCAACCACAAGCACATCCTCCCTCTCAAATAAAGCGGATGTGGCGGAATGCCGCAGTTTATCTATTTCATTGTTTATGGACGAATCCTTTTCAATATAAGTATCTGTACTTGGCACATAGGCCTCAGGCTGGTAATAATCGTAATAGGACACAAAATACTCAACAGCATTGTTGGGAAACAGCTCCTTAAACTCACTGTAAAGCTGTGCAGCCAACGTCTTATTATGGGCAATTACAAGAGTAGGCTTCTGAAGCCCAACAACAATGTTGGCCATGGTAAAAGTTTTACCGCTTCCAGTAACGCCAAGAAGGGTCTGGAATTTTTTACCCTCCTTAAATCCGGCCACTAGCTTTTCAATAGCCTCAGGCTGGTCTCCTGTAGGTTTATATTTTGACACGATTTCAAATTTAGGCATGGTGCACCTCCTAGCGAACAAACATTTGTTCTATTATATCACATATTTTCGCAAATAACAGTAGTATTTTGCAAAAATTTACGAAAATACTTTTGTAATTTCTGTAATACCGAACAGCCCTTTCAGTCAAAAGTCATTTTGGCCGAAAGGGCTGTTTAGTCATTTTATTATGTTCATTTTTTTGAGGGCGTCAAGCGCGGCTGACTGTTCCGCTTCCTTTTTACTTTTCCCGCTTCCCTCTCCAAGCAGACGGCCCTCATGCCTTACAGCAGCCATAAATAGCTTATCATGGTCAGGCCCTGATTCACCGACTATCTCGTAGTGTATTGGTTCCTTGCTTGTTTTCTGGATTTCCTCCTGCAGTCTGGTTTTGCAGTCGATTATATTGAGCGCAAGCCTTATTTTTCCCACTGTGCTTTCAAGCTGCCCCAGAATGTGCCTTCTGGCCGCGTCAAAGCCTCCGTCCAGATACACCGCACCAATAACAGCCTCAAAAGCATCTGCAAGTATTGAGTCACGATGTCTTCCTCCGGTCGTCTCTTCACCCTTGCCAAGCATTATATAATCACTGAGGCTTATATCCCTTGCTCTTTCAGCGAGGCTTCCCTCACATACGGTTCCTGCTCTCAGCTTAGTGAGCTCACCCTCCGGCATATGGGGATAATTTTTAAATATATAATCGCTTATGACAAGCTCCAGAACAGCATCGCCCAAAAACTCCAGCCTCTCGTTGTTGTCATATTTCTCAATATGCTTTTCGTTGGCGTAGGAGCTGTGAGTAAAAGCCTTCCTTAAAAGCTCAATATTATTGAATTTATATTTAATTATATCTTCAAATTGTTCCAGGTTTGAATTGTTCATGATTACTCCGCAACCACATTACTAATATAATCAATAGCATCCTTAACAGTCTTAATCTTGTCAGTATCATCCGTATTAAAAGTAACCTCGTATTCCTCCTCAAGGGCCGAAATCACCTGAAAAAGGTCGAACGAATCAGCACCGAGGTCAGCAAAGACAGTGTCCTCCTTAATTTCCTCCGGTGATACACCAAGCTGTTCCGCAATGATATTCATAACATTAGATGTGTCCATAAGATAATTCTCCTTTATTCGTGTATTAATTTCTCAATTTTAGCCACTGTGCCGTTTTCAATAAAGCTTATACTTTGCTTAATGCAGTTTGTAACTGCAGGAGCCTTGCAGCTGCCATGCATTTTCATTACAAGCGCCTTAAGGCCGATATAAGGAGCACCGCCGACTTGGTCGGAATCAAAATTCTTTTTAATATTGCTGAACGGGGTTTTCAAAGCTGCCGCAGCAAGCTTATAGGGTCCCTTTGTAATTTCCCCCTTAATGAGAGTGAGCAGCGCCTTACTTAATCCCTCAGTAAGCTTAAGAATTGTATTCCCCTCAAAGCCGTCACATACTATTATGTCCGCTGCGCCGTAAGGAATATCAACTATTTCTGCGTTTCCTATAAAATTTATATCCGAATTTTCCAAAAGGCCGTATACTTCCTTTACAAGCATATTGCCTTTTTCCTTTTCAATACCAATATTTGCCAATCCGACTGTAGGATTTTTTACGCCGAGTACATTTTCAGCGTATACCGACCCCATTTTAGCAAACTGCTCAAGATACTGAGGCTTGCAGTCAACATTTGCTCCGCTGTCCAAAAGAAGTGAAAACCCTTTGAGCGTAGGAAGGCATGTGGCTAACGCAGGTCTGTCTATGCCCTTTATTCTGCCTACGGTTACAGTACCGCCTACAAATAGCGCTCCTGTGCTCCCAGCCGATATAAATGCCGAGGCTTTATTTTCCTTAACGAGGCCAAGCCCTACCATCATTGATGAGTTTCGCTTATGCCTGACGGCTTCTGTAGGTGCCTCATCAGTGCCAATAACTTCAACGGCATTAACAACCTCTATGCTGTCTTTATCATAAGTATATGATACAAGTTCTTTATTTACAATATCTTCTTTTCCAACAAGCAAAACTTTTACAGGATAGAGCTTTACAGCCTCAACAACTCCCTTAACTATTTCAAAGGGCGCGTTATCTCCGCCCATAGCGTCTACCGCCACTACAATATTTCTTTTCAAAAGCCTTTCACCTCTTTTGTCTATTATTTGTAAAGAACAAAATAAGGCAGCCAAATAACAGCTGCCTTAAGGTTTATAATCAGTCTACGGGTGTAACAACCTTCTTGTTATATGAGCCGCATGCCTTGCAAACATGGTGGGGCACCATCAGCTCGCCGCATTTGCTGCACTGTACAAGTGTGGGTGTCGCAATCTTCCATGTAGCTGCTTTTCTTTTACCTTTTTTTGATTTTGAGACTCTTCCTTTGGGTACTGCAATTTGAGAAGAGAACGTAAACTTTCAAACCTTGGATCTATATACGTCGTATCACAGCCGCAATCTTTTAAATTAAGATTTTGTCCGCATACCGGGCATAAGCCTTTGCAGTCTTCGCTGCATACAACCTTCATTGGCAGAGACGCCAATATAATTCTTATCACAGTTGATGTAAGGTCTATAGAATCTCCCGAAAAAGTTTCTATCTCTTCGTCATAACTTGCATTGCTGCTGAACTTTTCATTCAGATTGAAGTCAATAGATATTGTGACAGGTGACAGGCACCTGCCGCAGGGCATACTTACATCTACCGAGCCTTTGCCTTCAATGTAATACGTGTCCTCTTCCTTTATTACTTCTCCTTCAAGACTAACAGGCGTTATAAAAACCGCCTCATCAGGGCAATTGGCCGCCCCTTTCAAATCCTCCGTGAAGCTGAAAGGAAACCTTGCCTCCCGTCTGCCCGAAACAGCGGAAATGTTAATATTCATAGTTATTAATCACCCCTGCAAGTCATACTTTTACAATTATACTAACTACATAAATATTTGTCAATCAAAACTTTTATAAACCGCGATATGCGGTTTATAAAAGTCTATTGACGATTACTTTTTAAGAGCTTCTACGATTTCCTTCGTATCTCTTGCGATAACAAGCTCTTCGTTTGTAGGTATTACAAATACCTGTACTCTTGACTGTTTTGTTGTGATTTCTACAGCCTTGCCTCTCTGGCTGTTGCTGTAAGAATCAAGCTCTATTCCAAGATATCTGAGGTAATCACAGATAACCTGTCTCATTGTTGCGCTGTTTTCGCCAAGTCCGGCTGTGAATACGATTGCATCCACTCCCTTCATAGCTGTTACATATTCACCGATAGTCTTAGCTACGCGGTATGCAAAAAGGTCAAGCGCTGATGTGGCTCTTGCGTTTCCTTCACCCTCAGCAGCTTCGATGTCACGGAAGTCGCTGGATACGCCTGATATACCAAGAACGCCAGATTCTTTGTTGAGAATATGGTCCATCTGGTCAATAGTAAGGTTTTCCTTCTTCATAATATAGAGGATTGCAGCAGGGTCAACGCTTCCGCTTCTTGTTCCCATTGCCAGTCCGTCAAGAGGAGTAAATCCCATAGATGTGTCAACAGAAATTCCCTTTCTTACTGCGCATATGCTGGCGCCGTTTCCGAGGTGGCATGTAACAATCTTAAGCTCTTCAATGGGCTTGCCCATAAGTCTGGCACATTCCTGTGAAACAAATCTGTGGCTTGTTCCGTGAAAGCCGTATTTACGAACCTTATATTTTTCATAGTATTCATAAGGAAGTGCGTAAAGATATGCTTTTTCAGGCATTGTCTGATGGAATGCAGTATCAAATACGCCTACCTGGGGAACGCCTGGCATAAGCTTCTCACAAGCCTCAATACCGATAATATTTGCAGGATTGTGGAGAGGTGCAAGGTCAATACATTTCCTTAAAGCATCCTTAACCTCCTCAGTAATTAATACTGAGCTCGCAAAGTATTCACCGCCGTGTACCACACGGTGTCCAACGGCACCGATTTCAAGAGTTGAGCCGATTACTCCGTGGTCAGCGTCAACAAGGGCATCCATAACTGCCTTTACAGCAGTCGCATGGTCGGGAAGTGGGTCGTTTGATACAAATTTATCCTTGCCCTCAGCCTCATGCTTAAGAACTCCGTCAATACCTATTCTTTCGCAGAGACCCTTTGCGAGAACATTCTCTGTTTCGCTGTCTACAAGCTGATATTTAAGTGAGGAACTACCGCAGTTTAATACAAGAATTTTCATTTTGTGTTTCTCTCCTTATCTTTATTTATCTTAAAGTATTTTATTTACATAATTGTTGCCTGGAATGCCGTAAGAGCAACGCATGCCACTATATCTTCGGCGTTGCAGCCTCTTGAAAGGTCATTTACAGGTGCTGCAAGTCCCTGGAGGACAGGTCCGAAAGCCTTTGCACCCGCAAATCTCTGAACAAGCTTATAACCGATATTTCCAGCATCAATGTCAGGGAAAACAAGAACGTTTGCTTTTCCAGCCACATCGCTAGTAGGGGCCTTAAGCTCGCCAACCTCTTTAACAATGGCAGCGTCAAGCTGAAGCTCTCCGTCAAGCTTGATTTCAGGATGCTTTTCTTTTGCTATTCTTGTAGCTTCAACAACCTTTGTAACGTCAGCATGTTTTGCAGAACCCTTTGTTGAGTGGCTGAGTATAGCAACCCTTGCGTCTCCGCCAACAAACGCTTCAAAGCTTGCAGCTGAAGCTGTAGCAATAGCGGCCAGCTCTTCAGGATTAGGATTCTGGTTAAGGGCACAGTCGGCAAAAAGAAGGACTCCGTTGTTTCCGTATGTTTCATCCTTGCAGCACATAACGAAGAATGATGAAACAAGCTCTGTTCCAGGAGCTGTCTTAAGTATCTGAAGCGCCGGCCTTAATGTATCGGCTGTTGAATGAATTGCGCCTGATACCATACCGTCAGCAACTCCGATTTTAACAAGAAGAACACCGAAATATGTGTAATCTGCCTTTGCTGTAGCAAGTGCTTCCTCAGGCGTAAGGCCTTTGCTCTTTCTTGCTTCACAGAACGCCGCAACGACTTCGTCCATTCTTTCGTAGTTTTCAGGGTCAATAATAATAGCCTTTGAAAGGTCGCAGCCCTTTCCAGCCTCAAGTACTTTTTCTCTATTTCCGATAAGGATGAGATTAGCCATATCCTCTTTAAGAATCATATCCGCAGCGTCAAGCGTCCTTCTCTCATACGCCTCGGGTAAAACTATAGTTTTTTTATTTTTCTTTGCTCTCTCTTTTATGCTGGTTAAGAAATCCATTACAAAAGCCCTCCTAGTAATATATTGTTAAATATTTTATGGGCGGTACTTGTCCGCCCTCATAATTATACAAGTTTAATTATATAACCTAGCGTGAAAATAGTCTATATTAAAATTACATAATTTTTTCAATTATACCGTCCTGTTACTGACATCTACAGCAATTAGCATTTAACGTCCCCCGTCAAAATTCAATGTAAAAACCCAAGTTTAAAAAAAATGAATATTATTGTTTTTATTTGTATACAAAACCGTTTTTGCCCGAATATAATAAAAGAAAAATTGTTGTAAAACCTTACAATTATCAGGCGATATTTGGTATAATATATTCAGTTCTAAATAAGGAGGGTTCAACATGAATACAACGGCGATAGTAGCCGAATATAACCCGTTTCATAACGGTCACAAGTTCCATCTGCGTTCAGCAAGGAAAGCTACCTCATCCGACTATATATTCGCTGTGATGAGCCCCTCGTTTGTGCAGCGAGGCGAATGTGCAATATATGATAAATGGACCAGAACCAGGGCTACGCTGAGGGGCGGCGCAGATATGGTTATTGAGCTTCCTGTTATGTATTCCACTGCATCTGCTGAAAACTTTGCCAGAGGGGCCGTAAAAATAATAGCCTCATCAGGAATAGCAGACAATATAGCCTTTGGAGCAGAGACAACTGACCTGTCGGCATTAACCGCAGCGGCCGAGCTGCTTGTAAATCCAACTGACAATTTTACCGAAATATTAAAATCGGAGCTTTCCAAGGGCGTTTCATTTCCCTCGGCAAGAGCGGCGGCCTACAGTGCCGAGACAGGAAAAAGCCCTGACATTTTAAGCACATCCAACAATATTCTTGCTGTTGAGTATCTAAAGGCCATAAAAATGTTCTCATCAAATATAAAACCCGTAATAACTAAACGCACCGGCTCTGAATACAATTCAAACGCTGTAAACGGGGCTATTGCCTCTGCGTCAGCAGTAAGGAGGATAATATACAAGGGCAAAACACATCTGCTTAACCAAACCGTGCCGCCCGAATGCTTTGATATTTATGAAAAAGCAGCTCCTGTTTACATGGATAACTTCTCCGATGCTATGGCTTATTTACTGAGAACAATGTCCGCAGACGATATTAAAAAGATAAGCGGAATATCAGAGGGGCTTGAGAACAGAATTCTTAAAACTGTTGGTAATTCTTATAAAATATCAGATATATGTGCTGAGCTTAAGACAAAGCGTTACACCCATACAAGGCTCATGCGTATTATGTGCCATATGCTGCTTGGCATAACGAAGGAGTATGAGCAGACATTCTCGCCGTCTGAATTTGAACCGTATATCAGAGTTCTCGGCTTCCGGAAATCTGCTGAGACACTTGTAAGCTCACTGTGCAGAAATTCGTCAGTTCCTGTTATTATGAACGTTAATAAAGATGAGAGAAGCCTGTCAGACGTACAGCGTGCTTTGCTTGAGCTTGAAAAAAAAGCTACAAACGTTTATTGCCTTGGGCTGCCTACCCCATCCTCTAAAAAGCTTGCACTGGATTATACGATGCCGGTTATAGTCGAAAACTTATAATTTTAAAAAACATCTTTGTCCCTCTGCGGTCATATTAATTACTTATAAACCGCCGGGGGATTTTTCTATGAAAAAATTGTTCAAAATTATATTTACGCTTTTTCTTACAGCCAGTATTGTCCTATACAGCGATAAAATGACTGCCGCCGCACTCAGCGGGCTTAATCTGTGGCTTAATACTGTAGTACCCTCGCTTTTTCCCTTTATGGTTATTTCCTCATGGCTGACTTTCAGCGCCGGCTCTAAAAATACCTTGACGAATAAAATAACCATGCATCTTTTTGGCGTTCCTTCCGGGCTTATGCCTGTATTTGCTGTGAGCATACTTTCCGGCTATCCTATGGGAGCCAAAATAATCTCAAATTTATATTCAGGGAAAAAAATTTCAAAGGACACTGCCGAACATATGCTGTCATTCTGCAATAATCCCGGCGCTGTATTTATAATTTCGGCTGTAGCCTCATCAATGCTGTCCGACAGATTTTCAGCCGTTTTCTTTATTACTGTTTGTATCTTTTCAGCATTGGCCACCGGAATAGTGTATAATTTAATTTTCCCCTGCGAGGCCGGATTTAAAACATCTGCTCCTCTTCATAATTCCGGAGGCACTGATATCTATTCATCATTGTCCTCCGCCGTCAAGTCAATTTTAATGGTAGGCGGCTGCATAATATTTTTCTCTGTAGTTACGGAGGCTATAATGAATGTGCTTCCAAAAACCAACGCTGCCCTTGAAGGCCTTGTAGGCGGAATACTTGAGTTTACACGCGGAATAAGCATAACAGCCTCCTCGTCATGCTCACGCAAGGCCGTTTACAATTTTATGCTGGGGAGGGCTTTCCGTCCATCTGCAGACTATGGCAGTAATGGAAAACGGAGACCTTGACATAAAAAAATATATGGTGTGCAAGGCCTTTACCGCAGGGACAGCATACATAACGTCATTTTTCACTTACGATTGGTTTTTCAGCCGTTCTCCAAATCTGGCGCCTGTATTTAATGAAACAGCTTCAACCCCGTCAATGCTTGTGGTATCATCATTTCTGGCTATAGCCGTTTTGCTTTTTTTGAGAGAAAAAAGCAAAAAATAATTTTTTACATACAAAAAAGCCTTCGGCATAAGCCGAAAGCTTTTTTATCAATCCTTTTTAACGCCTTTGAGTTCCTGTCTGTTTTCAAAGATTACATTGATGTTCTCTCTGAAAAATTCAACAATTCTCTGGTTTTCCTGATTAATTGTCTCCTGCATTTCTCTTAAACGCTGTTCAGCAACGCCCATTACATCGTCGGCGTATTCAAGCGCACCAAGGCGCATTTCTTTAGCACTCTTCTTTGTAGCGTCCATGATTTCAGCGGCCTGCTCATATGCCTTCTTAGTCACCGCATGTTCCTCAACAAGCTTGCCAAGACGTACCTCAGCCTCTTTCAGCATTTCGTCAGCCTCTTTCTGGGCATCAACAAGAATTTTATTTCTTTCTTCTATTACCCATTTTGACTGTTTGATTTCATTAGGAAGCTTCATTTTTATCTCATCGATAATTTCAAAAATTTCATCTTTATCAACCTGAACCTTGTTTGAAAAAGGCGAAGAACGGCCTTCATCTACTACTTGCTCCAGTTCTTCCAAAAGCTTTAATACCGTATCATCCATTCTTATCCCTCTCTTTCGGATTTTTCCTTAAGTTTAAGTCTAACGGCTTCCGGCACAAACATGTCCAGGTTACCGTTGAAAGCTAATATTTCCCTTACGCAACTTGAGCTCAATGTAACATTTTCCGGGCTTGCCGCAAGAAAGACTGTTTCTATATCTCCTGTCAGCTGTCTGTTGACAGTTGCTCTTTGAAACTCGTTAACAAAGTCGTTGACATCCCTGATGCCCCTGATAATGATTTTCGCTCCAACATTTTTAGCAAAATCGCCAAGCATTCCGTCAATTTCCAATACCTCAACATTTTCAAAGTCCGCTGTTACTTCTTTTAGAAGCTCAAAACGCTCGTCGGCGCTAAGTAAAGAATTTTTGTTTGGATTGCCAAAAATCCCAACTATAAGAAAATCAACCATTTTTGAGGCTCTCTTAATAATATCCAGATGCCCGTTTGTCACAGGATCAAAGCTCCCCGGATATATTGCTTTTAACATCTTTCTTCCTCCAAATTCAAAAAAGTCATTACGGCCGGGCCGCATTTTCTTTCTTTGATTATTCTAAATCCCTTTTCCGTGGGAAAGGCATAGCCCTTTGCTGCCTCAGCCACTATAAATCCATCCTCTGTAAGTATGCCAGCAGCTTTTATTTCATTAAGCACCGGCGTATAAAAACCTTCCGCATAAGGTGGGTCCATAAAAATAATGTCGAACCTTTCCCCTTTTTGGCCAAGCATTTTTATTGCTGAAAATATGTCGTCTTTAATAATTTCAGCATTTTCGGAAAGTTTAGTAAAATTCAGGTTTTGCTTAATTATATCGATACATGTTTCAGACTTGTCCACAAAGACAGCCTTTGCCGCCCCTCTTGAAAGCGCTTCTATTCCAATAGCCCCTGAACCACTGAATAAATCCAAAAATGCGCACCCATAAAGATGTGGATTAAGCATGTTAAAGAGAGACTCCTTAACACGGTCAACGGTCGGTCTGGTATCCATTCCTTCCGGCGCTTTCAGCTGAAGCCTTCTGGCGCTTCCGGCAATAACACGCATATAAAAACCCTCCATTTTCTTCTGAAATGCGCACGGATACACCCCAGAACAAACTACAATGAGTATACCAAACTTGTGCATAAAAAACAACAAAAATTTAATCTTTAAGACATATTTAAGCATTAAAGCCGTATTAAATTCCTATATTGTCCGTCAAAGTAAGCTTATCTAATTCAATTTTCAGGTAAAAATTATCTTCATTCTCTAAATTGGGGTCATCATTCATCAAACCGTATGCCGCCGACTGGGCGTCCTTTAGTATTTCCATATCCCTATATAGGTTTGCGATTTTCAAGCTCGGCAGGCCATGCTGGCGTGTACCGAAAAATTCTCCCGGCCCCCTCAGCTTAAGGTCAGTTTCCGATATTTTAAATCCGTCTGTTGTAGATGTCATTGTTTTTAGTCTTTTTCTTGTTATTTCGCTTTTATTATCTGATATTAGTATACAGTATGACTTATCGCTTCCTCTCCCCACCCTGCCTCTTAGCTGATGAAGCTGGGCAAGGCCGAAGCGTTCGGCATTTTCAATCACCATAACGGTCGCATTAGGCACATTTATACCAACCTCTATTACTGTTGTGGAAACAAGTATATCTATATCGCCTTCTGAAAACGCCTTAAGAATACTGTCCTTTTCGTCCGGTTTCATTTTTCCGTGAATAACCGCAATATTTCTCTTTTCCAAAACAGTATCCTTTAGCCCCTGTGCGTATTCAAGCACGGATTCCGCCTCAACCTTTTCGTTTTCCTCAACCATTGCGCATATTATATAGGCCTGACGTCCCTTTGCAATTTCTTTCTCAATAAAATTATAAATTCTCTGCCTGTATCCGGTATTTACCGCAAATGTATCTATTTCCTGTCGTCCGGGAGGGAGGCTGTCTATTATTGATATATCCAAATCTCCGTAAAGTATGAGTGCCAGTGTTCTGGGTATAGGCGTGGCTGTCATTACAAGCACATGGGGATTGTCCCCTTTTTCCGATAACGTCTTTCTCTGTCTTACTCCAAACCTATGCTGTTCATCAGTAATGACAAGTCCGATATTTTTAAATTCTACTTTTTCCTGTATTACAGCATGTGTACCCACAATAATATCCGCTACGCCTGATGAGATTTTTTCAAGAGCTTCTCTTTTCCCCTTGGCTTTAAGCCCACCTGTTAAAAGAATTATATTTATTCCCAATGGTTCAAAAAGCTCTCTAAAGCTATGAAAATGCTGGGCGGCCAAAACTTCGGTCGGCGCCATCATTACAGCCTGATACCCATTTATAACGGCTATGTAGGAGGCCGCCATCGCTACAGCCGTTTTACCGCTTCCAACGTCTCCCTGAACCAGCCTGTTCATTATTTTCCCGCTAGTCATATCTTCAGTAATTTGCTCAAAAACATTTTTCTGTGCGTCGGTAAAGCTGAAGGGCAGTGTGTCAAAAAACGGCTTCATGCTTTTCTTCTTCATCTTTATTCCATTTTTATCTCCTGTGCTATCAGCCTTTAACCTCAGAAGAGAAGTTTGAAGCATAAAAAGCTCTTCAAACACCAGCCGCGTTCTGGCAAGCTCACAGCACTGCTCATTTTCCGGCATATGGATATTTTTAAGGGCAAATTTTCTGCTCGAGAGCATATATTTCTTTCTTATACCGGATGGAAGGAAATCAGTAATCTCATTCTCCACTCCACCGAGCACCGTTTCGACAGTTTTCCTGAATACCTTTTGGCTCAGTCCGGCACATAAAGGATATATCGGCACAATACGGCCCTGCCAAGTACCGCCCTCTCCCAGTCTCTCAACCTCCGGAGCCTGTATTTCCCTGCGGTTATTTTTGCTTAAGGTCATCTTGCCGATAAATGCGTACTTGACTCCTGACTTGATATTATTCTTCGCATAGGGCTGATTATACCATACTACGCTTATGCTTCCGCTCTCGTCATATACTCTGGCCTTAGTTACAGTCATTCCGCTGAAATGTGAATTTTTCGGTTCTTCCTTTGCCGAAGCTATTATAACCGACACCTCATCCGGTATAAGCTCCGCTATCGGCGTTATCTTTCTTCTGTCCTCATAATCCCTTGGATAGTGGTTTACTATATCTCCCGCAGTTGCTATATTCAGTTTTTTCAAATATTTTTCCCTGCCTGCTCCTATTCCCTTAATTTCGCTGACAGGACTGTCAAAAGAAATCATAGCGCACCTCATAAAAACTGGGCGTCTTAAAAAGACGCCCAGTATAAATAATTTTCCTTATTCCACAGAAATGATATAGTAATAAAGCTGCTGGTTTCCCGCATGAATTTCAATATCACAGTCAGGGAATTGTTCGCCTGCAAATTCGGCAATCTTATTTGCCATTTCCTCGGTAGCGTCGCTGCCGTAATAAATACTTATTATTTCACTGTCCTCATTAGCGGCCTTTTTAATAAGGTCCTCAGTCGTCTGGCTGATATCCTTGCCAACAACAGCAATGTTATCATTAAGCATGCCAAGTATATCGCCCTTAGTTATTTCGGTTTCGCCGATTTTGGTATCCCTTACGGCATATGTTACTGACGCCGTTGTTACATTTTTAATAGCCTCGTCCATTTCCTCAATAACATCTTCAATCGGTTCTTCAGCGTTATAGCATAGCATAGCCGATATAGCCTCCGGCACAGACCTTGTGGGAACTACGAATATTTTTTTGTCCTCTGTAAGGTTTTTAGCCTGCTCCGCAGCGAGAATTATATTTTTATTATTTGGCATAATAACTATATTATCTGCGTCTATCTTATTAATAGCGTTAAGTATGTCCTCTGTGCTGGGGTTCATTGTCTGTCCGCCTTCGATTATATAATCAACGCCAAGGCTTCTGAAAATGTCAGCAAGGCCTGAGCCGGAGCAGATTGATATAAATCCCGTTTCCTTATGCTCTTTTTTTGGTTCCTCAGCAGATACGATTGGCTTAGCCTGTTCTGCCTTGGCATCTGACTGGAAATCAATTTTATTAGTATGCTGTTCGCGCATATTATCTATTTTAAGTCCTGAAAGGCTACCGATTGAAAGAGCCTTTTCAATTGCCATACCGGGGTGGTCTGTATGCACATGAACCTTAATTATTTCATCATCTGCAACAACTACAAGGCTGTCGCCGATAGAACTCAAATAATTTTTAAGTCCGCTTACTGTAGAATCCCCTACATTTTTTACATTTATAAAAAATTCCGTGCAATATCCGAATGTTATACTCTCATTATCAATTGAAGCAAGCGCAGCATATTCATTTTTAGAAGCTCCCGCTGAAACCTCCTCAAGCTTTACATCAGCGTCGCTTTCTATAGCCTTCAATGCGCCTTCAAGGAAGAAAAGAAGTCCCATGCCTCCCGCGTCCACAACATCGGCCTGCTTAAGTACAGGAAGCATTTCCTTTGTCTGAAGAAGTATGGCATGTCCGTCCTTTATTACGGCCTCGATAAACTCAGTAATATCCGTAATTTTGTGGCAGTATTTAAGTGCGCTCTCGCTCATTATTCTTGCCACAGTAAGTATTGTACCTTCTTTGGGCTTCATAACGGCCTTATAAGCAGTCTCAACGGCCTTTGCGGTTGCCTTAGCCAACGCCACTGTATCAGCCTCGCTTAACCCTTCAAGTTCCTTTGAAAATCCTCTTACAAGCTGTGATGTTATAACACCCGAGTTTCCTCTGGCACCTCTTAAAGAGCCGTTTGCAGCAAGCTTTGCGATATCCGACACGCTCAGAGACTGGCTTTTTTCAACCTCTCTTGCCGCGGCAAGAACCGTAAGGGACATATTCGTACCCGTATCACCGTCAGGAACAGGGAATACATTAAGAGAGTCAACCGTTTCCTTTTTGGAATTCAGGCTGTTGGCTCCGGAAATAATCATTCTTTTAAGCAATAAACCATTAATACTTGTTACACTCACCGATAGTCCTCCTTAATCAGCCGTCGACGCGGACGCCTTCGACAAACACATTCACCTGTTCAACCTCAATACCGCAGACAGTCTCTACCTTATATTTGACCGTGCTTATAATATTTTCAGCGATGGCAGTTATGTTTGTGCCATATTCCACGATGATGTGCAAATCTATACTTATTTTATCTTCGTTAACGTTAATTCTTATGCCTTTAGTCAAGCTCTCGCGTTTAAGCAGCTGAACAAAGCCGTCTTTAACATTTTTTGCAGCCATACCAACGATGCCGTAGCAGTCAATGGCAGTAAGGCCTGCAATTCTAGCTATAACTTCATTTTCAATGGAGATTGTTCCATATTGATTTTCAAGTTTTGCTGACATATTCCTTACCTCCTAAATCGTATAGTCTAATATATTATACCACCTTTATACAGAAAATAAAAACATTTTTTTGCTATATGCTCTTGACAAGCGCCAAAATATATTTTTAATATATGCTTATTGCTATTAATAACAAATCATATCTAACCGGATAATTAAAAAATTTCATTAAAACTTTGAAAACTTCTTGCAAAGTTGCTCCATTTCTGATAATATACTTTTGTTATGTCACGCAATTGTAACTAGGAGGTGTAATAAATGGCAAAGTGTGAAATTTGTGAAAAGGGTATGCGTACCGGCCACAGAATCAGTATTAATCGTAGCCAGGTATCAAGACGTGCCAACAGAGTATGGAAACCCAATGTAAAAAAGGTTAAAATCAACGATAACGGAACAATCAGATCAATCTATATCTGTACAAGATGTCTTCGTTCCGGTAAAGTAACACGCGCTATCTAAAAGCACGCTACCTTTCATATATGAACACAAAAGGTCATTGTTATAAAAAACAATGGCCTTTCTTTCATTTAGTTTTTCAATTAGCAATCCTTATCTAATATAAGATATATTCCGGCAGCCGCTATTACAATTGCGGCTATTATACCCCAAAGCGGTATAAATCTGGCTATAAGCATACCCAAGCCGAATGCCGTAAGCACAGCTCCTATACATTTTCTCTTCATTCTGTCCATATGCACCGCTCCGGCACCTGTTTACTTACAATATATGCCCAAACAGCGCAAAACTTTACTGCTATTACAGTGCCGCTATAATCATCTCAACGCCTGAAACAGGCTCTGTTTTCCCCGTTTTAATCATATAATCGGTTTCAATGCATCTGTTTAGCGCATACTTAAGTTCTTCATAGCTGAAGCTCCGGCTTTGTCTCAGCGCTCCATTAGCAACAAACGGCGCCGTACCTATTTTTTTTGCTATATCATTTCCTGAATATCCTGTTTCAGACAGGCTTTTGCACTTTAAAATTATTCTGAACTGCCTTGTGATAAGTGAAAGAACCATATAAGGGGATTCGTTAAGCGAAAGCAGGTTTCTGTATATTTCAAGGGCCCGTTCCGTTTTTCCCGCTATCATCGCGTCAACCAAATCAAATACCTTTGTTTCCGAGCTTTTGGTGCATACTGCGTCCACATCCTCTATTGATGCCTGACTTTTCCCTTCAAGATAGGCAAGAAGCTTGTCGCTCTCACCCTTTAAAAGCTCGGCATCTCCCCCACAGTTTCTAACCATATAGACGCATACGGCCTTTGGAGCCTTTATTCCATTTTTAGAAAACTTTTTTTCTATCATAGAGGCCAAATCAGTATCCTTCAGCCCGTTTAAAGCTTCAGTCACACCGTTTTTTTCGACCGTTTTAAACAACTTTAGCCTCTTGTCAGCTTTTTCCTCCGAAAAAACAATACAGGCTGTATCAGGAAGATTTGCTAGATAATCAGCCAGCAAATCACTTTCCTGCTTTTTCCCCTCAGAAAAAAAACCGCAGTCCTTCACAAGAATAAATCGTCTGCCACTCATAAACGGAAGCGTCTCAGCAGCCTCAATCACCTGCCCCGCTGTAGTTTTAACATCATTAAAGACCGACACGTTCATCATTTCGGCCGCCTCGTCCACAACCTTTTTCTTTATTTTATCTTCATACGCTTTTCTGGAAAAAGTGTCCTCCCCGTAAAGAAGATAACACGTCCCTATATTTTTTAAATCAAGCTTAGCCATAAAATCTGTCCTTTTAGTCAATTTATTGTTTAACGGTTTTTTCAGAACTTACCGTTTTACTTATATTTTTTAACCCTAAAGCCTTTACCGTCATCATAAATCGTAACCGCTCCATCCTTTCCCGTTACGTAAATATCCATTCCAAGTTCATTAAGCCTGTCCAAAACCTCTTGGTGTGGAAAACCATAAATATTATCATCATCAGCTTCTATTACAGCTATGTCGGCTCCTGTTTTATTCAGAAAATTATATGTAGATGATGTGCTGGAGCCATGATGCGCTATTTTTATTATATCGCAGTCAATGTCACTGTTCAGCAAATACTTCTCATCCTGTTCTTCTATGTCTCCTGTAAACAAAATGGATGTATTCCCATTTTTAATCTTAAGCACAAGCGAGGTGCTGTTTTCTTTATTCTCTGTCCCCGAAAATGGATACAGGCATTTTATTATAACATCTCCCGCTGTAAAAGTGTCTCCTTCAGCAGCATAAAATACAGGAATATTATTTTTCTCGGCTGCTGCCAAAACCTCATTTATATTTCCAGAATGCTTAACGTCTGAAATAATAACCTGCCTGACCATATTCCTTTCTATAAGCTCCAGTGCGCCAGTCGAATGGTCTGCATCCATATGTGTGATAAACAGCAAATCTGCCTTTTGGGACTTGGCCTCGACATAAGGTATAACCGATTTATTTGCTCCGCCCTTAGGCCCTCCGTCAATTACAGCAAAAAATTTCCCTGGAACATAAACTGCAGACGCGTCGCCCTGTCCTGCCGAAAAAAACACTATTTCCGCCGGAGCATTAATTTTAACCGCTATCCACACAGCCGCAGCGGCAGTAAATGCCGCTGCCGTAATTTTAACAGCAGTTTTTCTTTTTCTGAATGCTATGCAGGCAAATATAAACGCATATATCACGGCTATGGCTATCAATGACGGTCTTGCGGTCTGCATATACAGACGGCTGTCAGAAATTCTGTCAGCCACGCTGTTATAAAAATAAAGCATCGTATAAACTGCGTTTCCGGCGGAAGCTCCAAGCGCGGTAGCTGAAAGCATTGCCGCAATCATTGCCATTCCGGCAGCCATGCTTAAATACGGAACTATTAGGATATTAGTAATGGGCGCTATAAGAGAGACCCCTCCGAAATAATACATAACAAGCGGTGTTGTTATTATCCATACAACAACAGAAAACATTGCTGTCTTTGAAAGCTTGCCTATATTTCCAGCTTCATCGACCATAACTAAAGCTGTTGCAACGGCTGTAATTCCGGCGTATGAAAGCTGAAATGATACATTCCAAAGATACAGCGGATTAATACACAGCATTATAAAAGCACTAAATGCTATTGTATTAAATTTGTCTGAATTTTTATAGAGTATAAATGCCGCAAGCGCTGTTACAGACATAAATACCGCCCGGCAGGCTGATGGTGAAAAGCCTGTAAATGCCAGATATAAAATCAGCAGAGCGCAGACAAACGGGATAGCTGTTCTTTTTCGCACCTTTAATACATATGTTAACAGAAAAAATAAGCATCCCGCTATTACTGAAACATGCAGACCGGAAACGGCCAGTACATGGCTGATTCCTAAATTTCTGAAGAGTTCCTCCGTATCATCCGTAATATCATATTTATATCCCGTAGAAAGTGCCTTGGCCATTCCCGCCTCCCGTTCAGGCATTATTTCATCAAAAAATTCGTTTACATTTTCTCTGGCCCTTTCCATCTTATATATAAATCCGTTTTGTTTTTGCCCTGCTGCCCTAAGCTCTGTACTATAAAAAGAGTAATCATAGCCCTTTGACAGCATATAAGTCCTGTAGTCCATTTGGTAAGGATTTTCCGGCTCCTCAAATAAGTATAATCTGCCTTTTACTTCTATTACGTCTCCTGCGCTGATATCGTCTTTATCAGCAAAAACAAGGATTTTAAGCTTTGTATTATGCTGGCTATCCCCGTCTTTAATTAAATCGGCATCAAGAGTAATAGCTGTACTGCCGCTGTCTGTTATATAAAAATTTCTGACAGTACCGGCAACTGTAACGTCACTGCCGGCCAAAGCTTCGGCCTTTTTATCTGCTGGGGCGAATCCACTAGTACATAAAAGAATTCCTATTATAGTAATCAGCGGCATAAACATAGGCTCCGCTATTCTGTTTTTTACGGTAGCAAACATGCCGGCAGAAGCAGCGGCAGCAACCGCGGCCAATCCAAAGCCGTATCTGCCGGCTGCAATACCAATTATAAGGCTTATAAGAAACCATACAAAAGGTCTTCTCATATTAATCCCCGCTTATTCAAATGTTATATCATAATTAGGCTCGACCGATTTACTGAGATCCATTATATGCCTGTAGTCATCAACCTTTTCCCCTTCTATAAGAAACTGTACCTTATTTACAGTCTCCATTTCCCCAAGCGAATTGACTATGCTGTAAACGGCGGCTATTCCGTCTTTTTCGGTTCCGGTCTGTTTTGTTACAAACTCTGAACTTAGGTCTACATAGC
The DNA here is from genome assembly GCA_959604475.1 of uncultured Eubacteriales bacterium. GTDB lineage: Bacteria > Bacillota > Clostridia > Lachnospirales > Anaerotignaceae > Metalachnospira. The sequence goes on along the minus strand of CAUHBX010000001.1, from coordinate 1,200 downwards.
AAATTCCATCTGCTGTGCTTATATCCCTTATCTTAGTATCAGACGGTATTACGTTTTTAAGGCTATCGCTTTCGGGGCCTTTTATAAGCTGCTCAACAACATATCGTTCTATAGGCTGATTCGGATTTACTTCAACCTCTCTAATTTCTGTTCCAAGCTTGCTTCCGTCCGAATTTTTAAAATACAGTGTAAGTATTTCGTAGTTCGTCGGCTCTGCCGATATATTTCCGTCCATAACAATGTCTTCACGACCGATTTTCCCTACGCTTTGGCCGTTTGTCATTTTAAGCGGGCTTCCATCTACTGTTATTCGTACGTAATCTATAAAATCCAAGGACGTAAAAGTATACACGACAGCTGATTTAAACGTAAGCTCGTCCCCCATACTCATTGTATTATAAACGGCGTTAAAATCTATATCCAGCATTCCACTGTCAATTTTTACGGTGTTTATCTCAAGCCCTTCCGGAACAACAGACCTCTTTTCCTCACTCTTTACTATACCAGCCATTTTATTATAAGCATCTCTTATCTGCTCGCCTTGTTTTTCGCCTTCAAGGCTCATAATTTCAGGTTTAATCGTCTGGTTTACCGAGTCAAAATAGTAAATTTCGCATATAGTGCTTCCGTCTAAGCCCGGAGCAGTCTCAACAGTCTGCGTGCTGCAGCCTGTCAGACACAATATTAATGCTACAAATGTTAAGACACTAACAATACATTTCCTCATGCCAACCCTCACTTCTGTTTAAGGGGAATAATAATCACAAATGTTGTCCCCTCATTTTCCTTGCTGGAAACCTTTATGCTTCCATTATGCATAAGTACTGCGGAACGTGCTATAGAAAGGCCAAGCCCCGTTCCCCCGGTTTCCCTGTCACGGTTTTTATCAACCCTATAAAATCTGTCAAATATCTTGCTGATTTCCTCCTCAGCAATTCCTAATCCCGTATCCGCGACTGATATAAAGGCGTTTTGGTGGTCTGAGTCAACAGTGACCTCTACCTTTCCTCCGTCAACATTGTATTTTATTCCGTTTTCAATCAGATTGGATATAGCCAAAGAAAGCTTTGTCTCCTCAACCTCAGCCTTTACATCCTTAACCCTGTTGTAAATAAGGCTTATATTTTTATTTTCTGCAATAGGTTCAAGTCGTTTGATTATATCACCAAGCATATCCGTAATATCTACTTCTATTTGATT